>CAUJFK010000236.1 GCA_963169175.1 Acidobacteriota bacterium
GTCCGAAACCAGGGCCCTCAGCGGCCGTTCATTGTGGGGCCGCTCTCGGCCCGCGATCTTCAACACAAAATTGGACGAGGCGAATCGTTTGGAAAGCGGCAAGGCCTTGATCAGATTATCGAGCGCCTTTTGCGGGTGCATACGGCCGATGAACAAAAGATAATTGCCGTCGCGGCGGTTCACTTGCGGTTCCAACTCGACGTAATTTGGGATCTTGCGGATTATTGCCCTTGGGCCGAACACTTTTCTGATCGCTTCCGTCTCTTCGTCCGATGTCGAATGAAAGACCGGGTAGCTGCCTATCAGCTTCCTCACGCTCCACAGGATCGGGCGCTTCCTTGCGGCTGAGTGGTTCAGCGCCACATCCGCCAGTTCACCGCGCGGGGACCAGGCTATCTTTTTCCGCAGCAATTTTGCGGCAAGCCCGGTAATGAACGCTGCCGGATAGAAAATGGACGAAAGGTGTACAACATCAGCCCGGCGAAACTGCCTTAGCGAGGTTAAAACTTGAGAAACTGGAACATGAACAGACCACGTCCTGATAAAGATGACCTCGCCGGCATCGGTCCGCAGCCAGCGATCGAGGTCAACCTGATCGGTGATACCCTTGTTTGTAGCGACGATCCGCGTTTCGAATCCCGCATTTGAAATAGTTTTTGCCAGCCAGTAAACGCTGTTCGCCGCACCGCCCGCCTGAGAAGGATAAAGGATCTCGACCGGAAAAAATATCTTCATTTAGGATCAGAATCCGTTTTGTTCGAGCCAGTCCTCAAGTACGGCCAGGTGCCATACATGCGACCATAAGACCCCGCCCGAATGGGAAAAGAACGATTGCCATAGATCGTTCAATTGACCGCCCTGAAGGATCCCGCGTTCGGCAAGGGCGTTTATTCTTACCTCGCAGAACTCGCTTAGTTCACCCCGAAGCCATCTGTCCCACGGCAATACGAACCCCATTTTCTTTCGATGAACGATCTCATCCGGCAGCATTGGAGCTACCGATTCGACAAGCAGGCTTTTCGGATATTTTGGAAACTTTATGCTGTCCGGAATACGCAAAACATATTCAACAAGCCGGAAATCAAAGAAGGGTTCGCGCACCTCAAGCGCCGACGCCATGCTGAACTGATCGACATCTTTAAGCAGCACGTTCTGGGTGTAGCCCAGAAGTTCTCCAATGGAGAACTGGCTCAAAAGCGGAAAACCTGAGATCGATGGCGACCTCGCCGCAAGAGATGTCTCGATATCGGTCTTGTGCCCATTTGCGCCGCACAGATCGCTGACCGCCCGCTTTGATAGGACTTGACGAAATAGCGGATAGACCGTAGCCAGATCATGGTCCTTCGCACTTAAAAGCGCGCCCAGGCGCTGATTCCGCGAGCGGTTCGACCGCGAAACGATCGAACCCAGCGCTTCGCGCATAAATCCGGGCACGTGCCGCATCCGCGAACGGACCTTTTTCCAGAGAAGGAAAGTTGGATATCCCGCAAACAATTCGTCGCCGCCCAAGCCGGAAAGGGCCACCTTGATCCCGGCATCGCGGGTCGCTTTTGAGACAACGTATGTGTTGAGCCCATCGCCGCTTGGCGAATCCATCCGTGACAGCGCTTCGGGAAGTTGATCGAGAAGGTCCTCGACGGTCAGTTTGACGGAAGTATGCCTTGTATTAAAGCGTTTGGCGATCAGGCTGGAATAGGCCGATTCATCAAATTCTTTTTCATCAAACGCAACCGAAAATGTGTCAACTGGCTGTGATGAGACCTCCGACATGAGTCCAACAACGGTGCTCGAGTCAATTCCACCCGACAGGAAAGCACCGAGGCGTACATCACTGATCATTCGCATCTCGACCGATGAAAGCAGGAGGTCCCTGATGTTCCGCCTGACCAGTTTTTCATCATCGCTGACGATACCGGCTTGGTCGTCTTCTACCCGCCAATATTGCGTGATGCTCAACCTCGATCGCGAAAATACACCAAACGTACCCGCCGGGAGCTGCTGGATATCCTCGACGATAGTGCGCGGCGAGTAAACCGAGTGATACATCACATAATCGTACAACCCGCGGCTATCGACCTTTCGCTCAACCAGGCCTGAATCAAGGATCGCCCGGACCTCGGACGCAAACACCAGAATTCCATCTCCGGTGATCGAATAATAAAGCGGCTTAACACCGAGCCGGTCGCGGGCGACAAAAAGTGTTCGTTCGTTCGCGTCCCAAATTGCAAGAGCGAACATACCGTTCAGCTCAGAAAGACAAGCCGGCCCATACTTAATGTACGACGCGAGAATAACCTCTGTATCTGACTCAGTCGAATAGGGATAGTCTTTGAGCTTGCTCTTTACCTTGCGGAAATTATATATCTCACCGTTGTAAATAATTGTGTACCGGCCCGATGGGTCGGTCATTGGCTGATTCGCCGATTCGGAAAGGTCAATTATCGACAATCGGCGATGGCCAAGCGCAACGCCGTCGTTCACAAGACAGCCTTCGGCGTCCGGCCCTCGATGGGCCAGTTGGCGCAGCATCGAGTCGATCTTTCCCTGCGCCGACTGCACATCACGAAGCCCGATGATCCCTGCGATCCCGCACATATGGACAATATAGCAGAACGGCCGGATTTGATATATTGTTGGAATACGCAGGTCGTGAGACGCACGGCGTTTGCCCACGCAGCAACAGACCCTTAAGGACGAATAAATTTGCCGACAGCGCATTAGCAGATCTTTTTCTTGATCGCTGTTTTGACCTTATGCAAACATTCGAACAGGCCGATGATCGCGAACGGCTTTGGATCGTCTCGCACCCAGATTCAGCCGAACCCAACACAGACTCGTATTTGCGGCTGATCGAACAGACCGTTGCTGACAAATTCGAGATAAGGACGATCAAATGTTGTTTCGCATCGACGCTTCGGACGATGCTCCGCTGTTTCGAAGCTGGTGATCGCATTCTTATCATTGCAAACTATAGGGTTCGATCGCTCGCGGCGGTTTATGCCGCCCTCAAGCGAGGTGGAAGCTATTCACTTATTATTACTGCCGCGAAGTTTGGCGGCGATCTATCGGCTCCGTTCGCGTACGCTTCGGCCGTCTTTGACCGTTGGTTATATAAGCACGCTGCAAAAATTGTGGTTGCCAGGCCTGAAATGCTGGCACCTATGCGGATCAGAGCGGCGGGACTTGATATTCCGGTCATCCTTGCGGAATCACCGGGAGATCTCCGTTCGGCGTTTTCAACGATCGCCAAACCAAACTCTTTGGCAACGCCGGTTATTTCTGAATTCTGCAAGGCTGTGAACCAGGCATAAAAATGGAGTCCGTTTTTTTCGGAACAGCATTGATCGCAACGGCATTTGGTATTGCGCTTTTTCGTCGTTTCGGGCGTCGGGTGGCAACATTCGACGTACCGAACGAACGAAGCTCGCATACGACCCCGACCTTACGCGGAAGCGGTGTTGTTATTGTCGCAGTATGCCTGTTCCTTTACGCGGCGGCGGCCTCGTTCGGCTTTGGGAAGATCAGTTGGGCGTTCGTCGCCGGCGCCCTTTTGGTCTCGATCGTCAGCTGGCTCGATGACGCCGCCGATCTTCCCGCGTGGGTCCGCCTGGCGGCCCACAGTACAGCTTCGGTAATTCTGTTAGCCTCGGTCAACCCGCTCCCGGCAATCGGCATACCTTGGTATGGCCCGATTCCTCTTGGCGCTCCGTTTTCCTATGCAGTTTCATTCCTTTGGATCGTCTGGATGATCAATGCCTATAATTTTATGGATGGCATTGACGGCATCGCCGGTGCTCAAGCAACTGTTGCCGGCGTCGGATGGGCGATGATCGGTATTTGGGCCGGCGACCCGGCAATATATATTTTCGGCGGCGTGATCGCCTTTTCAAGCCTTGGATTCCTGGTGCACAACTGGAGCCCGGCCCGCGTTTTTATGGGTGATGTGGGCAGCGCTTTTCTCGGCTATATACTGGCTGCGTTCCCATTTCTAGCTCAGCCCGATGTTCAGGAAAAGCGCCCGTGGCTTTTTGCGGCGGCGATAAGTTTTGTATGGCTGTTCCTGTTTGACACGGCATTCACACTTGCGAGACGCCTGCTGAAAAAGGAAAAGGTGTGGCTTGCGCATCGTAAACACCTATATCAGCGGCTGGTCATCGCGGGATGGGGACACGCATCGGTCAGCCTGCTTTATTGCGGTTTGGCCGTGCTTGTTTCGGCCGCTTTTATCGGGACTTTGATGATCTCTGGAAGTACGGTTGATTTGTCACTTTTCATCTATGCGATCGCACCTGCGATTATTGTTTTTCTTGCGTTTCGAAAAAAAGATTGACGTAAAACTTCGGAAATGATAGATTTGCGATATATTTACAGCTTGCTAGAGCCAGTCAGGACCCTGTTTGATGTCAAGTGAACGAATTAGTCCGCCTCGTGAATTTGACTTTGGCTTGTCGTTTTTGTCGCATGGAGTTCGGATCGGACTTGCTGCGGACAACACGGAAATGCTCGGGCGGGCCCGAGAGCTGGTTACGAAGGCGTTTGGCGATCGGGTGCAGATCTTTGAAGAACTTGGGACGGAAGTCAGGCATACGTTCGGGATCACACACGAAGACGGTGTCTGGCGGCTGTTTAAGAATGGTTTGAAGACCACATCGGAAAATGCTTCGGCGTGGATCTTTTTCAAGTATCTGAACAGTCTGCTCCGTATGGAAGTGGCGGAATATGCCCAAGGGGCGGTGTTCGTTCATGCCGGTGTGGTAGGATGGAACGGCCAGGCGATCATC
>CAUJFK010000237.1 GCA_963169175.1 Acidobacteriota bacterium
GGCCCGCGGCGGCGATTCGGAAAGGGAAGTCATCACCGCGAGTGCGGGTGAGGCTTGGGACAGCTTTGTCGAATATTGCGTCGGCCGCGATCTTGCCGGCGTGGAATGCCTGAGCGGTATTCCCGGTACGGTCGGCGGAACGCCGGTGCAAAATGTCGGCGCCTATGGACAGGAAGTTTCGGAAACGATCGTGTCCGTTCGCTGTCTTGACAGGCAAAGCGGCCGGATCGTCGAGCTCTCTGATCACGAGTGCGGCTTTGGTTATCGCACAAGCATATTTAATTCGTCGCAACGCGAGCGATACATTGTCCTGTCCGTCACGTTTGCGCTTGAACGCGGCGGCGAGCCAAAGATCGTGTACCGCGACCTGCGCGAACATTTCGCCAGTGCCCGGCCGACGCTGAGCCAAACACGCTCGGCGGTACTGAAGATCCGCGCGGCAAAATCGATGGTGATCGATCCGAACGATCCGAACTGCAACAGTGCAGGATCCTTCTTTAAAAATCCTGTTGTTCAAAGTTCAGAACTTGCCCGTCTCGCTTCCGCCGCGAGGGCCGATGCTGTTCCGCATTTCGACGCGGGCGGCCAAATGGTAAAGGTCCCGGCCGCGTGGCTGATCGAACAGGCCGGTTTTAAGAAAGGCTTCGTCATGGGAAACGCGGGCATATCCACTCGGCACTCGCTCGCTCTCATCAATCGCGGCAATGCATCGGCGGCAGAGATAATTCAGCTTAAAAACAAGATCATCGATGCGGTCACGACAAAGTTCGATATAGAATTGCTGCCGGAACCGATATTTATCGGCTTTTGAAGGTGCGCGGGTTTCGATGAGGTTGTCTGAGAACTTTAACCTAACCGTAAGAGAAGCAATTTGAACGCGGATGGGGCGGATCGAGCGGATCGATCCGTAAAAATCCGCTCAATCCGAGTTCAAATTGGCTGGTTGCTTCAGACTTAAGACTTTTCAGACACTCGCCAATTGAGCAAGCCTCTCTTCGATCATTCGTGAATTTCGCGTCAGCCTTTCGTCTCTTTCGTGGATCGGGTCCGGTTTCGCCGGCAACGGGAAGCGCACTTGGCAAAAAAACGGCATAAACTACGTCCGATTCGTGTATAATTATGGATGGCCTGCAGTACTCCATCCTTCACATAAACTTCACGAGGTGGGCAATGTTCCGAAATAATAGTTTCTTAAAAGCCGTATTTTCATTTGGCGTTCTTGCCGCGATCAATTTTCAGGGAATGATCGTCGCACGGGCGGGCGATATTGTGGCGACCGAGGACGTGGTCTCCGGGTCGAGCGCATTTGTTTTTCGCCGTTCAAGCAAGCAACCGCAGGAAAGCGCCGGCGGATCGATCGGCCTCGGCAGCCGGAAGAAGGCGTATCGGGCAAATGTGAATACGCAGGTCTCCGCCGCACGTAGACGTCGGGCCGATGCAGCCAAGGCGCGGGCCGCGGCGGTCGCAAAGGCCAGAAAGCGCGAACGGCTTGCAAAACTAAAGATCTCAAATACCTTGGCAGCATCAGCGGAATCAAAAATGGCAGCCGGAGATCCCGGAAGTGCGATCGTCGATTATCGCGGATCATTGAAGGCGAACCCGAAAAACACCGAAGCCAAATTTGGCCTCAGCGAAGCCCTGACCGCCGTCGGCATCCAGGCTGCAGGTGAAGCCAATAATGAAGCCGGAATTCCACTGTTGGAAGAGGCTGCAAAGCTTGACCCGAAGAACGAGGTGGCATTTACGAAATTGGGCGAGATCTACGACGCCCGCGGGAACAATGCTTTGGCTCTCGCAAATTATGAAAAGGCGTTGGCGGTCGATCCTGAGCTTTCGTCTCTTTATCTGCCGGCCGCTCTTGCCCAGATAGAAGCGGGGAACGCGGCAAAGGCAGAGATATATCTGGCAAAGGCCGAAGCGGCCGGAGGCGAGCCGGCGGATATAAGATTTGCCCGGGCTGTGCTGCTGGTCAAGCAGAACAAGAACGATGAGGCCCTTGCGGCGTTTGATCAGCTGGCCTCTGCCGATCCGCAGAATGCCGCCGTTCAATATCAGCGCGGTGTGCTGTTTGACAAGCTCGGCCAGAAGGACAAAGCAGTCGATGCCTATAAGAAGGCCACGCAGATCCATGCCGGCAATGCTCTGGCATGGTTCGATCTTGGCGTTATCTATTACAACAAGGGCGATTACAAGAATGCTTTGACGGCGTACCAGTCGTCCGTAAAGGCGGATGATTCGAACGCCCGTGCACATGCGAATCTTGCAAGTACCTACCGCCAACTGGAAAGGTACGCCGAGGCAAATGCTGAGTATAAGATAGCGGCCGTAACGATCAAGAACGATCCAGACCTGTATAACGAATGGGGCTTTTGCCTTGGGAAAACGGCTGAATGGGACAAGGCCACGGCCCGGCTTGAGACCGCGAACAAGATGAGTCCGACGGCGGAAGAGGAATCAAACGTCGGCTGGGCATACTACAACGCGGCCCAGGCAGATAAGGCAGCGGGCAACGACGTAGCGTCAAAGGAAAAGCTTGAAAAAGGTAAGATGTCGCTGCAGGCCGCTGTGCAGAAAGATCCTAAACTGGATGCAGCGCATCTAAATCTGGGCTCGACCTACAACAGCCTGGGCGAACATGACCAGGCCGCCAAGTCGCTGAATGAGGCGCTAAGCCTGCACTCGGATTGGGTCATTGCGCTGAACCAGCTTGGGCTTGCCTATCGCGGCACAGACAATATGGCCGGAGCGTTAAATGCTTTCAACCGAGCAGTTGTGCTTGACGGGAACAATGTCGCAGGTCTTTTCAACCTTGGCTCCGCACAATATGCGTCGGGTGATAAGAACGGTGCGAAAAAGACCCAGGGTCGGCTCAAGAAGCTTCGTCCCGATCTGGCCGATCAACTAGGGAATATCATCGCCGGTAAAGCGATAGAGTTCGGAACACGCAAACTTCGGGAGAAGATACGCATTCCGGGATTTCCTTTCTAACCTCAGCAATGCACCAAATGCCTGTCGGGCTCAAGCGATCAGCTTGGGCCCGGTTGTTTTTGGCGGCGCCGTTTAGTTTTCGCTCCCACGAATAGCACGCAAACGGCGGCAAAGATCGAGTCTCTCTGTTTAGCCGACGCGAATGAATCGGGTATACTGTCAGGTTTGAGCTGAAAAACTGATGCCAAAGAGAACTGATATCCATAAGATCCTGATCATTGGATCGGGGCCGATCGTGATCGGGCAGGCGTGCGAGTTTGATTACTCGGGAACACAGGCGTGCCGGGCCCTTAGAGACGAAGGTTTTGAGGTCGTACTCGTAAATTCCAATCCCGCCACGATCATGACCGATCCGGAGATGGCA
Organism: Acidobacteriota bacterium; assembly: GCA_963169175.1. Taxonomy (GTDB): domain Bacteria; phylum Acidobacteriota; class Blastocatellia; order Pyrinomonadales; family Pyrinomonadaceae; genus OLB17. The sequence continues at coordinate 3,353 of CAUJFK010000237.1, forward strand.
GACCGTACATACATCGAGCCGCTGACGGTCGAGACGGTCGCCGCGATCATCGAGAAGGAAAGGCCCGACGCTTTGCTGCCCACGGTTGGCGGGCAAACCGGCCTTAATCTTTCGGTCGCGCTTTATGAACAGGGAATTCTTGAAAAATACGGCATCAAACTGATTGGAGCAAATGTCGAGGCCATTAAGGTCGGCGAGGACCGCGAGCTTTTCAAGAAAGCTATGGATGAGGTGGGCATTCCGTCGGCGAAAGGCGGATTTGCGCACACCTGGGAAGAAGCACGGGAGGTCGTCGAACAAACTGGCTATCCGGCTATCATCCGGCCGGCGTTCACGCTTGGCGGCACCGGAGGTGGGACGGCTTATAATCCTGAGGAATTTGAGGAAATTGCCAAGAATGGCCTGGCCGCCTCGCCTGTTTCTCAGATCCTTGTTGAAGAATCGATCCTCGGCTGGAAAGAATACGAGCTTGAGGTGATGCGTGATCTGAACGACAACGTCGTCATTATCTGCTCGATAGAGAACTTTGACCCGATGGGCGTTCACACAGGCGATTCGATAACCGTCGCCCCGGCACAAACATTGACGGACGTCGAATATCAGAACCTTCGTGATATGTCGATACGATGCATTCGCAAGGTCGGCGTAGAGACGGGCGGCTCGAATATCCAGTTTGCGGTCAACCCGGACAATGGCGATATTCGGATAATTGAGATGAATCCGCGGGTATCGCGTTCATCGGCCCTGGCGTCGAAAGCAACCGGTTTTCCGATAGCAAAGATCGCCGCGAAGCTCGCGGTCGGTTACACGCTGGACGAAATTCCGAACGATATTACAAAAAAGACCCCAGCTTCGTTCGAGCCGACTATTGATTACGTCGTCACAAAGATACCAAAATGGGCGTTCGAGAAATTTCCCGGAGCCGAGGATGTTCTGGGTACCCAGATGCGATCGGTCGGCGAGGTAATGGCGATCGGCCGCACGTTCAAGGAAAGCCTGTTTAAGGGGTTACGTTCGCTTGAAGCAGTTAAGCCATTGCGTTTACAGGATGTTCCGGACGAGGAGCTTCAGCGTAAACTTGCCCGTCCTAACTCGCAGCGGTTCTCTTACATAACCTATGCGCTTCAGAATGGATATACGATCGACGAGGTGCACCGTCTGACGATGATCGACCCGTGGTTCCTCGATCAATTGAAACAAGTGATGGAGTTTCAGGACGGCTTGGACTCGAAGCAGATGAGGGAATATTCTGCGGACGAACTCCGCTTGGCAAAGGAATACGGTTTGTCCGACCGGCGGCTTTCATTTCTTACCGGATCATCTGAGCTCGAAGTTCGTAAACACAGGAAGACATTGGAGATAACCCCGGTTTATAAACGGGTAGATACCTGTGGGGCAGAGTTTGAATCGTTTACCCCATATCTTTATTCAACCTACGAAGAAGAATGCGAGGCCAGTCCGACCGATAGGCGTAAGATCATGATCCTCGGCTCGGGACCAAACCGGATCGGACAGGGAATCGAGTTCGATTATTGCTGTTGTCACGCGTCATATGCGCTTCGCTACGCGCAATTCGAGACAATAATGGTCAACTGCAACCCCGAGACGGTCTCGACCGACTACGACACGTCCGACAGGCTATATTTCGAGCCGCTGACGTTCGAAGACGTGATGAATATCGTTGATGTAGAAAAGCCTGAAGGCGTGATCGTACAGTTTGGCGGCCAAACGCCATTAAACCTGGCTGACCGCCTGCATGAGGCCGGCGTACCCATTATCGGTACTTCGCCTGATTCAATTGACCTCGCCGAAGATAGAAAACGGTTCGGCGCATTGTTGGATGAATTGAATATTCCATGCCCCCAGAATTCAAGTGTCACATCATCCGACGA
>CAUJFK010000238.1 GCA_963169175.1 Acidobacteriota bacterium
CGTCGTGTACAGATGCCCAAGATGCGGCAAACTGTTGGCGTAGTAGATTGGAGTTGTGATGTAGAAAGTTTGGGCCATTCAAATCGAATAATGCGACCAAACGTTGTTCAGGCCGCATGAAAATAAACTTTATTGTAAGCGATTACTAACTGGTTCGCATCGTTACTACGCGCAATGTTTATGGAAGGACAGGTTGCCCGTCACAGACGATCGGTTTCAAGTGAACTATCGTATCGCCGTCGCGAATCAAAGCCTCCTCGCCGGCATTAGCACGTTCAACCAATTCCTCAAGTTCCTCCTGAGCAACCTCTACGTCAACGATCATCGGTAATCTCCATCATTTTATCTGCCGGTTCGCTTCTTATCCGCCGCCGCGAATTCGTCCGTTTCCTTATATCTTGGTATTGATGAGGCATTGCCAAGTTTCACACCGATGGCGAGGCCGAGTTCGGCGTTTTGTACCATAGCCGCTGCGTCCCACCAGGGTTTGAATTCATCGGAAGCCTGATGATAATACTTCGCGGTGTAATCGCGGAAAAAGGCAAGGGCCTCGCCCGTTAGCGGCTCAACAAAATTGTCTCCGTGTCGCAGCGAAATGGCCGGAACGCCAACTTTAGCGAACGGGAAATGATCAGAACGAAAGAAAAAGCCTTGTTGGGGTTGCGTGTCGGCTTCGAGTGCTAATTTACGATCGGCCGCAACTTCCGTGACAATCGCGCCCATTGTTGATCGTTCGGCACCGAGGGCAGAAAAGTCGGACGTTCTACCAAAGAAGTTAACCCCGTCTATGTTCACATTCCCCGCTATTGACCGCAGCGAGATGAGCGGGTTTGCCGCAAAATATTCAGCGCCGAGAAGGCCTTGTTCTTCAGCGGTCGTAAAAATAAAATAGCTCGAGCGCTTTGGCCGCCGATCCTTCGGCATCTTGCTTAGAACCTCGGCGATGCCAATAGTTGCCGCCACGCCGGACGCGTTATCATAGGCGCCGTTGAATATCTTGTCTCCGCTAGCGTCCGGCTCGCCTATTCCAAGATGATCCCAGTGAGAGGTATAGACAACATATTCTTTCTTTAGCCTTGCGTTGCTTCCCTCGACGACGCCGACGACGTTAGGCGAATCGAAGGTCTTGAACTCGCTCTTTAGTTCAAGTTTTACCTTAAGTCCGGTGTTGATCGGCCGAAAGCCGCGTGTTCGAGCGGCCGAGGTCAGTTCGCCCAGGTTTAACCCTGCCAAGTCGAGCATCCTCGTTGCCGATTCGCCTGTCATCCATGCTTTCACGGTGAGGAACGGCGTCTTATCGCCGGGGCTTCTGGCGATCTCATAGCGCCAATTCCCATTCGAGCTGCGGATAACGTTCCAGCCATAGCCGGCGGATTCGGTTGTGTGTATGAGGATGACGCCTGCGGCACCGCGACGAGCGGCCTCTTCATATTTGTATGTCCAGCGGCCAAAATAGGTCAGAGCCCTGCCGCCGAAAAGGTCTGGTTCATCGGCAGTCGCAGGCGGGTCGTTGACCAGGATCAAAAGCACCTTGCCCTTGTAATCGGCCGCCGGGCCGCTGTAATCGTTCCAGCGATAGATCGGGGCATCAATGCCGTAACCGACAAAAACCAGGTCGGCATCGAGCGAGACATTGGCCGTTTGAGCACTCGTCGTTGCAACGAATTCGTCTGCAAACTTGAACTTTGCCGTCCCAGTCTTACCCGAAACGTCCAGATGCGTATTCGGATCGGCCTTTACACCGATCATCTTTACATTCTGGAAATAGCTGCTCCCATTGCCCGGTTTTACGCCGCTCGCCTTAAGTTCAGCGGCAATATACCGGGTTGCCCGCTCGCCGCCGGCCGTTCCCGGCCCGCGCCCTTCCATATCATCGGCGGACAGGCGAATGACCCGTTGGCGAAGCTTCTCGCCGTCAAAACGAGATGATAGGTCCTGGGCGGCGACACATGTTACCGAAACAAGAGTGATGGCAAGAAAGATCAGCGTTCTTTTCATAGTTAATGTAATTTCTAGACGTCGGAGATCAGACAGTTAAGGTCCTACATGAACCAACCTCAGCCCTTTATCAAACTCATCGCCTCGGCCCGGGTCCGCGGATCGCTTCGGAAACCGCCAAGCACAGCCGATGTAATGGTCACCGCTCCGGGCTTTTTGACGCCGCGAAGCGTCATGCATGTGTGTTCGGCCTCAATTACAACCATCACGCCCACCGGTTTGAGCTGATCGAACAGTGTTTTGGCAATCTGCTGCGTCAGGCGTTCCTGAACCTGAAGCCGCCGGGCAAAGATCTCGGCTATCCGGGCGAGTTTTGACAACCCGACGATGCGGCCGCCTTTTGGAATATAGGCAATATGACATTTGCCAACGAACGGGGCCAAATGATGTTCACAAACCGAGGCAATTGAGATGTCTTTGACCAGCACCATCTCATCATGCGAATCACCCGGCAATGGAACAATGTGCTCCTTCGGGTCCTGCCACATTCCTTCGGTAAGCTCGGCGTAAAAATCAGCCACGCGTTCAGGTGTCCGCTGCAGGCCCTCGCGGTCAGGGTCTTCACCAATACCCTCGAGTAAAAGCCGAACGCCTGCCGCTATTTTGTCAAGATCTACCTTTGATTTTGATTTTTTCGGCATAACGAATACTACCGCGCGACCGAACGGGCCGATCCTTTGAAAGCAGCAATGACCTCCGCGTGTACTTGACGAAACGGCACCCGATGCTCTAATGCCGCTCGCTTGACCTGTTCATACTCGGGCATCACATTGACCGTCCGGCCCCGGTATTCCGCGGTCTTTACTTCAATGCGGCCATAGATCGTCTCGATCGCGTGGACCTCGCGCGGCAATGAAATGCGGTCAACCGTGCTCGATCTGATTCCAAGCGTCGTTGTCTCCGCGAAGAGCATCGCCTGCAGCCCCGGCGAAGCTGCCTTGCTGCAAAGGAGTGAGAGCAGGATTGCCGGCCTATTTTTTTTCATCTGTATCGGTGTGACCCAGCAATCAAGAGCTCCTTCATCCATGGCCCGATCGGTCACAAATCCGATCGCCTGCGCGGGCATATCGTCAATATTTGTCTCGAGCAGGATCAGCTGCTCAGATATCGTCGTCCCGGATTCGTTCGATAGGATATTCGCCCCGCTTCCTTCGCCTAATATCAGCCGCAGAACATTCGGAAAACCGACGTAGATTCGCGTCCCAGCCCCATAACCGCTTCGCTCGACAGTCAATTCCGGCATTGGCCCAAACTGCTGGCAAAGCATTGTGATGATAGCCGCTCCGGTCGGCGTGAGTAGCTCGCCTTCGATCTCGGTCGAATATGACGGAACACCCTCAAGCAATTTGGCGACAGCGGGCGGGGGAACGGGATATTTTCCATGCTCCATGTTTACAAATCCGCTGCCGACATGCAGTTTTGAACACGCAAAATGCTCGATCCCAAGCATCTCAAATCCAAGGCAAGAACCAACTACGTCCACTATCGCATCGACGGCCCCGACCTCGTGAAAATGGACCTTTTGAATATCGATACCGTGAACACGAGCTTCGGCCTCGGCCAGCCGTCTGAAGATGGCCTTTGATCGTTCTTTGACGATCTGCGACAGGTCAGAGGCTTCAATGATCGCCTCGATATGGTGAAGGTGCCGGTGTTTTTTCTCATCAGGCGCCTTGACCTCGACATGGACAGCAGCGATGCCCGACCGATCGACCGCTTCGAATTCCAGTGAAAACTCCGGAATATCAAGCCCATTTAACCTGGCGAGAAGTTCGTCCCTATCGATCCCAAGGTCGATCAACGCCCCGAGCACCATATTTCCGCTCGCACCCGCAAAACAATCAAAAAACAAGGTTCGCATCAGAATTGCAGTTTATTATTTTTTCCGGCCGAAAGGAAAATGCAGCTTTAAGTTAGCCTGCTTTTGCTAACGTGGTTTCTTAACGCATATAATCTCAATTTTCGTATATCGAACACTGAGAATGACCATTAGCGAAATACAAGACCTTCTAAAACAAGCGGTTCAAACGGCCGCGCTGAAAAAATTTGGCGTTGATCCGGGCAAGCCCGTTCTTGAGGTGCCGCCAAAGACAGAATTGGGCGATGCGGCCTTTCCGATCGGTTTTGAACTTGCAAAATTGATCAAGCAGCAAACCGGTGAAAAGCAGAATCCGCGGGCGATCGCCGAAGAATTGAAGGCCGAGATCGAAAAACTAGATGCGGTCGGCCGCGTCGAGGTCGCCGGTCCCGGTTATTTGAATGTCTTCCTGAACCGGACACGATTTTTGCAGGCCAACGCGACGGCACAACCCCTTCCAAAAGCCTCGGCGACATCGGGAGTTAAGATCTGTGTCGAGCATACATCCGTGAATCCGAACAAGGCCGCCCATATCGGCCACGTTCGAAATTCTGTATTGGGCGACACGTTCCAGCGGATACTTAAGGCGGAGGGAAAATCGGTCGAGGTCCAGAACTACATTGACAATACCGGAGTTCAAGTAGCAGATGTCGTTGTCGGGTTTATCTATCTGGAACAACGCGACTTAGCTTCGATCAAGGAACTGGATGCAAGTCTGGCTCGTGAAGCCCGTTCATTCGATTACTACTGCTGGGACCTTTACGCACGTGTAGGAGTCGAATATCAGAGCAGCGAGGACCTAAAGGCGAAGCGGGCCGAGGTGCTTCATCTGATCGAGGAAGGCGGCAACGAAACTTCCCTTCTTGCCGACTACGTCGCAACGCGAAATGTCGCATGCATCACAAAAACGATGCAGCGGCTGTCGATCCGATACGACCTACTTCCGCGTGAGTCCGAAATTCTTCATCTTCACTTCTGGGACCGCGCCTTTGAGCAAATGAAGGAACGCGGGGTGATCCATTTTGAGACAGATGGCAAGAATGCCGGTTGCTGGGTTATGCCGTTCGAAGCTCACGAAGGCACCGATGAACACGAATCCGACAAGATACTTGTGCGATCGAACGGAACGGTCACGTACACCGGCAAGGACATAGCGTACCAGATGTGGAAACTTGGCCTACTTGGCCTCGATTTTTACTACAAACCGTTCATGGCCAACGCGGACGGGACAGAGATTTGGATAACGACCTCAGACAAAACCGAGAATGCCGACAACGCTCCCGAATTTGGCCACGGCGAGACTGTGTATAACGTCATCGACACGCGCCAGTCGTACCCGCAGGAGGTGGTCAAGAAGGGAGTCGCCGCGATATTCCCCGAAAAGGGGGAAGCAGCAAGCATTCATCTATCTTACGAAATGGTCGCGCTTTCGCCAGCCGCCGCCGAAGAACTCGGGTTTGAGGTGAGCGATGAAGACCGGTCAAAACCTTTTATCGAAATGAGCGGCCGCAAAGGCCTCGGGGTAAAGGCGGACGATCTGATAGATCGACTTGAGGCCAATGCGCTGATCGAGGTTGAATCACGGCATCCGGGGCTGGCAAAGGAAGCAAAACTCCAGGCGGCACACCAGCTTGCGGTCGGTGCTTTAAGGTTCTTTCTTCTAAAATTTACGCGAAACACGATCATCGTATTCGACTTTAAGGAAGCCCTCGCAACCGACGGTGAAACAGGCACTTTCTGTCAGTATTCGGCCGTCCGGGCAAACTCAATATTTAGAAGGCTGGCTGAGCACGATATTTCGTTTGAACAGTTACAGACACAACTTCAGAATTCACATGATGTTCATGTAATACTTGAAAGTGAGAATGGCAACGAAATATGGTCGCTAGTTGCTTTGGCGGCACGACTCGAGGATGTCATGAGACAGGCATCGACCTCAAACGAACCGGCGGTCCTTGCGAAATATACATTTTCACTTGCGAAGGCCTTCAATCTTTTCTATCACAATCATAAGATCCTCGCCGAAGAAAACCTGGTAAAGCGGGCGGTACTTGCAACCGCTGCCGACGCGGCCCGCCGTTCGCTGATCGCCGGGTTGGCAACGATGGGTATCGAGGTCCCAGAGAAAATGTAATTGACAGACCAAGGGAAAGTCTGCTAAAAAGGTGAAGATGAGATCGGGATCGAAACAGATCGGGACCTATACGTGGCGATGGAGCTGGCGGTTTGACCGCGGGCCGGCATCACCTGTGATAGATTCAAAGACCTGTTCCCTTCTGCCTCGATAAGAAGCCAGGTTTACGAGATCTTCAGACGTGCCGCCCGAATGAAAAGGGGCGGCATTTTTATTTTTTGCGGATGGATAATTTTGAAGAATTTTTGCGGGCTTCGACGGAAGCCAATGTGATACCGGTTATCGAAACGATGCCGGCGGATCTGCTGACGCCGCTCGCGGTCTATCTGAAGCTGGCCGAGGACGAAACTGAATCGTTCCTTTTGGAATCGGTCGAGGGCGGCGAAACTTTGGCTCGCTACTCCTTTGTCGGTGCCGATCCATGGTTCAGCATTTCGGGCAACAACGAGCGGCTCATACGGCGCGACACCTCAGGTTCGGCGGCGATCGAGATGCCGATGATCGATTTTCTACGCGATCATTTTCAACGGTATCGTCTTCACGAACGCGAAGACCTTCCGAGTTTTGCGGGTGGTGCCATCGGGTCACTTGAATTCGGATGTGCCGCCTGGTTCGAGCCAAGTTTGACGAAGTGCATCGAGCAGGGTGAGCACGAGGCGGAGCTTATGTTCTGCCGCACGATCGTCGCGTTCGATCACGCCAAGCAGCTCATAAAGATCGTATCGCTCGCGTTCGTCGATGAGGCAAACGGCGAATTGCAACAGATCAAAGGCCTTTATGATTCGGCTGTAAATGAGGTTTTGGCAATACGAAATAAGCTTGGATCGGGAACTCTCAACGTTCCGCACAATGCCGGCACGACAACAAACCGCGAACGCACGTCAAACTTCAAGAAAGCTGACTTTGAGGCCGCGGTCCGTTCCGTTAAGGAATATATTGCCGCGGGCGATGTCTATCAGATCGCACTTTCGCAACGCTTTCTCCGGCCGACACAGGCGTCGGCGGTCGCAATTTATCGTGCCGTTCGCTCGCTGAATCCATCTCCGTACATGTTCCTGATCAAGGTGAATGGCCGTTCGATTATCGGGGCCTCGCCGGAAATGCTGCTCCGCTGCCGCGGCCGCGAGATGGAATATCGCCCGATCGCCGGCACACGGCCGCGTGGAAAAACCGCGGATGAGGACACAAAACTCGCCGAAGAAATGCGGGCGGACCCAAAAGAGGTGGCCGAGCATTTGATGTTGGTCGATCTCGGCCGCAATGATCTGGGACGGGTTGCCGAATACGGCTCGGTCAAGGTAGCCACCCTGATGGCCGTCGAAAAATATTCGCATGTTCAGCATCTGGTTACCTATCTAACCGCCAAACTACGCGCCGGGCTCGACCGGTTTGATGCACTTGCAGCCTGCTTTCCGGCGGGAACAGTGTCAGGAGCGCCAAAGGTCCGGGCTGTCGAGATCATCAGCGAACTTGAACCAACACCACGAGGTGTTTATTCAGGCGCGGTCGGCTATTTTGACTATTCGGGCAATATCGATACCTGCATCGCCATTCGCACAATGGTGCTTGAGAATGGTGTGGCGACAGTACAGGTGGGTGCCGGCATAGTCGCGGATTCCGATCCGGCATCGGAATATCAGGAGACGGAGAACAAGGCCGCCGCGTTGCTGCGGGCGATCGAGATAGCGGAGGACGTAAACCGTCCTACGTAGGCTGCGGTTCGATATAAACGATGTCTATCCAGGTCCTGACCAAAACACTCGAAGCCTTTCGCACCGGGCGCGATATTGAGCACGGCGACGCCGAAGCGCTTCTCGATGCATTGATCGACGAGCGCGACGAGACATTGCTATCCGATGTTTTCCACGCGTGGGATCACAAGGGCATTGCCGGGGACGAGATATATTCGATCGCAAAGATCATGCTCGATCGATGTACAAAGGTGAATTCGAGGCACACGACGTTCGTCGATATCGTTGGCACAGGCGGCAGCCGTGCAAAAACATTCAATGTTTCGACAGCCGCCGCGTTCGTCGTGGCCGGTGCGGGCATTCCGGTTGCAAAACACGGCAACCGGGCTGCGACCAGCAATTCAGGTAGTGCGGATGTGTTGTCAGAGCT
>CAUJFK010000239.1 GCA_963169175.1 Acidobacteriota bacterium
TCGGCAGTCATTCCGCCGGTTCGCGTGGCAAACTGAAATCCAAGCTCGAACGCGGCGCGGCTGACCTCGGCGGTACGATGATCGAATCTCTTGAACACACCGCTTGCGGCCGCCGCACTTTGAAGAAAGTCGGCGCTGTGCCTGGCCGACCGGTTTGCGATCTCCGATGCCAGCCGGAGTGTTTCGCTAAGCAGGTGCTCGTCCCTGATCTCGTCCGCGAGGATCGGCACCAGGTCGAACGTCTCCAGGGCCGTAGAACTCGACAAGACAAGCTGCCGCGCGCTTATCTTGAAAACGCTGGAGCGTGCGGCTTCGGGGACAAATACAAGCCCATCGACACCGCGGGCAAAGAATTCGGCTCCGATATCTGCGCTTCCCATCGCAAGTTTTCGCCCCATCTCACCCCAGTTCCTTATGTCGTCCGCCGAAAGGATCTTTGCCGCACGAGGCACTGCTTCGACAAACGCTCGGCTTGCGCGCAGGCTGACGCCGGCAAGAGCCGCGCTTACCTCTAATGCCGCCCGCCGTTTTTCAGCCGGCAGCCGCCCAAGGCGCGCAGCTATCCCGGTGATCGAAGATCTTTGCGGTTCATTCTCTCCCACAGTTAAATTTTAGGGATAAACGGGCGATGGTTCAATGTGGCTTACATCTTGGGTGGGGCCTTGTCGTCGTAGATAAATACGTGGAAACAGGCATTTGCGCCATATTCGATCAGCGCATCGAGTCGGCCCTGGTGTTCCATGTCAGCGAGTTTCTGCATTACAAAGTTCTGCTCCTCGGCCGGCATATGCTTGCGGGCGAGGTCAAAGGCACAGCCCGACGTATGCGGCGGCAGGCTCCCTTCGCCGCGGACCTTGAAGGAATTGGAGTTACCGGCGTTAAGCAGGATCTGGTAATCCATCGAGCGGGTGAGAGATGTTACCCGCAATGGCCGGTTGAACCGTTGAAAATATGCCTCGGCAAGTTCCTTTAAAATCGGCTTTGCGTTTGGATTGAACATCCTGAGAAGACGCATTCGCATCTGCTTGCGGTCGGCCGGATTGTTCAGATCATATTTATGTCCCGCAAAATTGTCGGCAAGGCGGGAAAGAAGTCCGTATTTCGGTGAGCCGACCAGGATGTCCGACGGTTGTTCGCTAAAGCTGAACGACTTGAACGGCGCGTCACTGGCACTTCCGCCAACGTCAAGATAAAAGCTCTGCGTGGCCATCGGCATTTCAAGCAACTGGTGGTTGAGCCGCTTGTCGGCAAGATCGGCAAAATCCAGCGGCTGATGATAGCCTTCGGCCTTCATCTCACGAAGTTTTGCCTTTTGCTTGATCACGCCGTCGCCAAAAAGCTCTTTCGGAACATTCAGCCCGGCCGGCCTGATGCCCTTTTCGCCGGGCCGGTCCTCCAGCGCTTTACGCTGGCGGTCAGCAAGGAACGCGGCGGTAACATTCAACTCGGCCTCTTCGGAATCACTGGCACCGACGGTTACATCAGCAACGTTCTGTGCATTGATCTCCTGCTCGGCCGTTTCCCATGAGGCGATGAGATCATCGAGATCGTCCTCATCTTCACCGCCCAGCGGGTCGATGACGCGCACAGGTATTCGCATTCCGCCGGTCGGCGGCGGAGTTTTGACCGGATTCGGGCCCGATGGGCCGCCGGTCCCTGACGCGAGAAGCAAGGCCAGCCCGGCAAAAACAACTATCAGCACAATCATGCCGCCCGCCGCGATCATGATCCAGGGCGGCTTTTTGCCTTGGGGCGGTATCGCAGGCAAAGCCGGTATCGGGGCTGTCTGCTGGATCGACAGTGCGGACGCGTAGCCTGGACGCTCCTCCTCAATGGCCGGGGCCGCCGCGCGGCCATCATCAATTTCGACGCGGATCGTTGTATGCGTGCCGAGTTTTAACCGGTCGCCGCTGCGAAGAACAACGGGCGGGCCGGAGATGCGTTCGCCGTTCCTGAATGTCCCGTTCGTCGAACCTTCATCGGCGGCCAGGACCTCATCCCCGTCTATGAAAATTGTGGTGTTGATGCGAGATAGGCCCTCATCACTGAGGACAAGTTGGGCCTGCGGCGTCCGCCCGATCGTCAGTTCGCCCTCGACGTCAACCGACCTCGTTTGGTTCTGTTCCTCGATGTGGAGAGTAACTTTCACACGCTTAGTGATGATGGTCCGCTTCGGAAACTTCCTTCAGTTTGCTGATGTCAAGCAGTTTTGCAAAATCATCAAAATGGAACATGCTGTCGTCCTTGCAGTGGTCGCAAAAGAACGTGACGTCCTCGCCGAGGTACATATCCTTCAAATGATAGGCAATAAAACAGCCATAGCAACGCTGTATGCGTTTGCCAAAGGTCTCAAGAATGTGCGGATCGGTATTCATTCAGTGCGGATAAGATTTTAACATACGACCATTGGCCAGGCAGTATTCCGCCTTTTTTTCGTGCATTTTCGCGTCTTTGTTTTGTGGATTTCGTGGTTTAGTTCTTGGGCCCTTTACCACGAATCCTGCGAAATAAAGACACGAAAATCGCGAAAAAGAGGATAAGATCCTCAGCGTCTCGGTCGTGCACCTACATACGCGCGGCCTCCGCATTTGAGAGTTCTACTTAACTATTCCGCGCTTCGAGGCCTTGATGAAATCAACGAGGATGTCCACTTCCGGGCAGCCGCTAATTTCTTCTTCGATCCTTTCGACCGCCTGTGTGGTGTTCAGCTTTGCCGACAAGAGCAGGTGAAATGCGTGGCTGAGATCTTTGATCGTTTCCGGTGAATATCCCCGACGTTTTACGCCGACGCGGTTCAGGCCGTAGCATTTGGCGTGATTGCCCTGGATTATCGCAAACGGGGGCGCATCTTTGACGACAACGGAATAACCACCGACAAAGGCTTCAAACCCAACACGACAAAACTGATGCACGCCGGAATATGCTCCGATGCTTGCGCGATCGGCGATCTCGACATGTCCTGCCAGCGTTGCCGCATTGGCCATTATTATGTTGCTCCCGAGTTGGCAATCATGCGCGACGTGTGCTTGTGCCATCAGCAGGTTCTCGTCGCCGATCTTCGTCAACCCGCCGCCGCCTGACGTTCCGCGATGGACAGTAACGAATTCCCTGATCTGATTTCGCTTGCCGATCTCGACGGTCGTTGGCTCGCCGCCATATTTTAGGTCCTGCGGGGCCAGGCCAATGGATGCGAACGGAAAAACGTGAGTGCCGTCGCCGATCGTGGTCCGCCCGTCAACGACGATGTGCGATTCAAGCCTGACGCCATCGCCGAGCGCAACATTTTCACCGACGACACAATATGGCCCGATGTGGCAGCCTATTCCAATGCGGGCCGCGGCCGACACGATGGCAGTTTCATGAATAAACGAGGTCATATCGAGAAGGCAGGATCACTCATTTGCCGGGCGGTCGGCGATCACGCTCATAATGATCGCTTCGGCGGTAATATTTCCGTTCACGGTGGCGACACCGCTCATCTTTTGCATCTTGCTGCCGACACGAAGTGCGGTGACCTCAAGCATAAGCGTGTCGCCCGGAACTACCGGCCGGCGAAAGCGGGCGCTGTCAATGCCGCTAAAGAACGGTATCTTTGCATCGCGGTCCTCGAATTCGCGCAAGGCGAGAATTGCCCCAACCTGTGCCAGCGCCTCGATCTGCAGAACGCCGGGCATAACGGGCGCTCCCGGAAAATGCCCCGCAAAATACTGCTCGTTGGCGGTCACCTGCTTGACGCCGAGGATCCGGGTCCGCGGCTCAAGCTCGATGATCCGGTCAACAAGCAAAAACGGATAGCGATGCGGCAATATCCGCTGGATCGCAACTGAATCGTAAATGATCTCTTGGCCGGACATAAATGCTAAAAAGTCAGGAGCCAGCCGAAGGTGTGAACTTCAACCGACTTCTGACTTGGTCAATACAAATTACCCGGTGGCAGTTTACTTCGGCACGGCCGTCGTAGCTGTACCGGCAGGCCGTGCATTATAGAAAGTGATGAAATCCTTCGTCACGTCCAGCTTGGAAACGTCAACCGCCAGGATGATGCCGGCATTGTCCATCTTTGCCGCATCAAGGATCAGCGAATAACCTTTCTGCTTTGCATAGTCGTCGATCGCCTTGCCGATGTCCTGCAGGATCGGGCTCATGATCTGCTGCTGGCGAAGCTCAAACTTACGCTTGCCGTCTTCCTGCTTTCGCTTGATCGTAAGTTCCAGCGTCTGATACTCCTCGATCTTGGACGCCAGGGCGTTCCGGTCAACCGGCACCTTTCCGCCATTAAGATTATCCTGCTGGGTCTTGATGTCAGCCCCCATCTTCTGGTAATTCGTCACCAGCGTGTTTATCTCGGTCTGTGCCGGTGTGAATTCCTTTTCAAGCGCCGACATTGCATTCGTGTATTTTACAATGCCATCCTTTGCATCGAACGCTGCCGTGTTGATCACGACGATCTTCAGGTTGGTGCCCGGCTGGGCCGCCGGCGCCGAACCCTGGCCGAACGCCGCGCCCACGAGAACGCCGGCGATGATAACGCTTACGGCCAATAAACTAATTCTTCTCATTTTATATACAAACTCCTTAAACTCGCTGAAAAATGTCGATTATCTCGAGGTCAATATCTTTGAAACCAAAACGGTGGAATCTGTTGCCTGAAGTTAAAGAATAAACCCGAAAGACAGAGATATTATGCCATTGCCCGCTCGATGTCAATTTTTCACCGTCTTGGGCCCGGGCCCTCAACCACGAAACACGCGAAAAGGAGCCACGAAACCGTACGAAACGGCGCGGATCCTTGAACTAGAACGTCCGGCCGACAGTAAACCTGAACCCGTTACGCTTGCCGGGAAGGAAAATACCGGGAAGTTCCTGTGTAAAGCCGAGCTTGGCGTTCGGGTGGTAGTAATAGATCAGACGGAATGGGACATTGACGATCGGGAACTGAACCCGAAACTCAAGGCC
>CAUJFK010000240.1 GCA_963169175.1 Acidobacteriota bacterium
CCTGTCCCACGGTGGTTTTGGAGCAGGGAATGAAAGAGTGGATACATTGTCCGCTTATGCCGCCGTCGCCGGGTCCGAGATACAAATTGTGGCCGGTGGCCGGATCGATCTGCAAATGATCAAAGCCCTGCGCGAAAAGACTGAGATTCGGGAATTTCATGTCGGCACAGCGGCCCGTGAAAACGGGAACGTAAGCTCATCGCGCGTCAAAGCGCTAGCCGCAGCGGCACGAGGCACTTATGATTAGAGACCTTTCTACCGTGCATTCGCCGATCAGCGAATTTCTTGCAAGCGGCAATCGCCCAGAGCGGTTAGGGCTTTCCCCGAAACAGGTCGATAGCTTTCGCCGGAATGGATATCTTGCGCGGGTTCCGATACTGAATGACGAACAGGTCGAGATACTGAGAAGCGAGGCAGCCGCTTTGATGGATCCCGAAGGTCCCTCAAGACCGCTCTTCTATGAGTTCAATTCAAACGAATCCGCCGATCCCGACCAAGTCCTCTTTCACGCCTTGGGAGCGTGGCGTGCGTCGCCCGCGTTTCATGATCTGTTGTGGCATCCGGCGATCCTCACCGCCGCGTCACAGTTGCTGGGCGGTCACGTCCGATTTTGGCACGATCAGCTTTTCGTAAAGCCTGCCCGCGACGGTGGGGTCGTCATTTGGCATCAGGACTATTCTTACTGGACACGAACAAAACCGATGGCCCACCTAACATGCTGGATCGCGCTTGATGATTCGACTACCGAGAACGGATGCCTTCACTACGTACCGCGCAGCCACCGATGGCCCCTACTTCCGCGGGAGGATCTTGCAAGCGACATGGAAACGATAAAAGCGCATCTCACCGACGAGCAATTGGGTCAGTTCAAACCTGTTGCCAGCGAAATTAAGAAAGGAGAGTGCTCGTTCCATCACCCAATGATGGTGCATGGCTCGTTCGCGAACACATCTGACACTCCGAGACGCGGCGTTGTCTTAAATGTCATTCGTGACGGTGTCGCCTCCGACTCAAACGAGCCTTTGCTCGCTGGAGTGTCGGTCATTCCCAGAGGACAAAACCTCGGCGGGCAATTTTTCCCGCTGCTATTCGATCCGGACATGTCCGAAGAGCCTCACAGTTCCTAACGGATCGTAATAGATAAATTGGAAGTAGTTCTAGCGGTTCTCTTCTTCTTTCGCGAACTTTATGCCCTCCCCTTTGAGCTTTATGTTAACGTTTTTCCTTAACACAAAGCTCACCAAGTTGAAGACACAAAGAGCGCAAAAGTACTTGCGATTCAACCGTTACAGTCCGCTAGTCGTGTTTGCTAACGTATTCCAGTACACCGGTCGCTCCGGGTTCGAGGCAATAGTAGTCCCATTCACCACGGGTGGCCTTTTGCTCTAGTTTTTGAGCGATCACGATCTTCTTTCCATCGGTCCTCAGATTGATCATGCCGTACACGGCAACGGTTCGCCCATGCTCAGCGATCGAAGGGCCGGCCGAGCCGAGAATAAGGTCGCGTGTCGAACGGGCAAGCTCGGTGCTGAAGATGAGCGGCCTATTGCCCCGGCCAAACTTTCCAAATGCTCCCACGGCATCCGGCCGCGGGTGGGCGTGCGGTTCCTCATCGCCGCTTGAGATCACGGTTGCCGCCGAGTTTACCGATTGAAGGAACAGATTTGAAAAATCAGCACTTCCGTGGTGGCATGCCTTTGCCGCATCGACCTCAAAAACCAGTCGGGCCGCGTTTATCAGGGCGGCCTGCTGAGCGGCGCTTGGGGTTTTCGGATCGATCCCCGTGTAATGTTCCAGCAAATGATTTTCCGCCGGAATGTTCAGATCGCCGCCAAGGAGGATCTTTACCTGATCGTACTCAAGTTTGAGTACGATGGAATGGCCGTTCTTTGTAAGGCCATCACCGCCGAAAGACTTCAACCTTCGTTTACCCGCGGCATCCGGCGTTGGAACCGGGCCGAGAACGTGAAACTTCACATCACTGTTCGCATCGTATCCCGGCACAAACTGGTCGTCCGCGCAGAGCATTTTGATACTCTGTACTTTGGCACGGAACGCCTTCATCAAATTCGGATAGTACTTCTGCCCCACTTTCTGCGGATCGTTAATGATCACATCCAGATCGCTTTCGTCTTGAATGATGTCGGTTAGAAAGCCCCCGGACTTAGGCCCAAGCAACGGCCCGCCCTTTCGCTCAACCAGTCCGTTATGCCAGACATTTTTGATGTTTATCTTTGGCTCGGTCGCGATCTCGCGAAAACCTTTGTAATGGTCGGTGTCCGGGTGCGAGATGATCACGTTCTCAAATGTGATCGGGTTTGCCGCGTGTCTTAGATTGAATTTCCAGCGGATATAGGCGGCCATGTTCCAGCCTTCACCGGCATCGATCAGATGAAATTTGTCGTCGGGCGTGATGACGAGGCATCCGTCGCCTTGCGCGACATCAACAAAATAGACCTCCAGAATGCGCCCGTCCGTGAGATCTGACTTCTTCATCCAGCCGATCTTTTGCTGGCGGTTCACATCCCAACCCCGGATCCTGACCTTCGCCCAATCGCCCTGCTCGACCTCCTGATGCTCGATCCATGTACCCCAAAGCAGATGGCCGATCTTTGCTGCGGGATCCTCGATCGGGTCGCGGTAAACAAATGCCGTCGGATAACCTGCAAACACTGCTTTTGCCATAAGATGGTCCTCCTCTTGCTGAGCAAAACTATACTCCATCAAATGCCCGGTTTTATCCAGCGGCCGAGGCGCAAATTGCAAGAGGCGGCCCCCAGTCGGCCGCCTCAAAGATCTACTTGAAAGTTAATGGAAATTAAAGATGGTACACCCGGCATGATTCGAACATGCGACCCCTTGATTCGTAGTCAAGTACTCTATCCAGCTGAGCTACGGGTGCCCAAAGCGAAAATATAGGCTACATACGGCGGATGCACGTGTCAAGTTCAAGAGGTATTCCGCTATCCAAACGCAGTGTGTATTGAAAGCATTATTGTCAAATTCACGTAGGACTCCTGTTTCGTGAGTTTTGGTTTTTGATCCGTGAGTTTCGTGGTGGCGAATCCGGGTAATCGACAAAAGGTCAAAAGGCTATCTATGTCGCGGCTGCATTCGTTGACCTTATCTGGCGTAATAGCCCGTCCTCGATCTTGAGACAAGGTCGGGATTCGAGACCGCGACCTTGATCTGACGCCATTTGCCGTCTCTTTTCAGGTTTGTCGGCGTATATTCAATGGTGTATAGCGTTCGCAGATCGGCGGCTACCGCGGCGTATAGCGTTGCCATTTGATCAAGCCGCTCGATCGCGTTTAGGGTCCCGCCTGTCCGTTCGGCCATTAGGTTAAGCCGCGACCTTGCAGCGGAATACATCGCGAACTGAAGCGGTGTCGGATCGACAAGCCGGGCCGGATTGCCCGTTGGCAACGCGAGCGGATAGATCGTGACGCCCTGCAGATCAGACCTGCTCAATATGCGCCTTAGTGATTCGCTAGCCTCAGGCTTTATCGCCGTCGCCATCGCATCCGGCTGCAGGCCCGCAAGAAGTTTGCGGTCCTCGTTCCGCATTTGAGTATCGACGCCGTCGGTCAAAACAACGATCGCTTTACGGCGGCTATTCTCTTTTGAAAGCCGGTCAAGCGCGAATAGCAGTGCCTTGTAGAGATCGGTGTCACCGGAGCCATTCGCTACCGAGATCGAGTGCATCGCCGTGTCACGCCGCGTCGTAAAGTCATTAAGCAGATTGATCTTGCTGTAGAATTCAACAACGGCAACCCGGTCGCCGGGAGCGAGAGCATCGAGAAACCGTGCGGCGGAAAGCTGAATATTCTGGCGAAAACTCTTGGTCGATCCGCTCATATCGAGCAGCATTACAACGCTGAACGGAGCCGAGGTGTTTTCAAATCTAAGTATGTCCTGGGGCACTCCGTCCTCAAACACCCTAAAATCCTGCTTGCCCAGCGTCATCATCGGCCTGCCGCGCTGGTCAACGACACCAACATTTACACGCACGATCGCTGAATCGACCTTGATGGGATCGTCATCCTGGGCAAAAACGCCGGAAAATGCGGCGACGAGAAGAATAGTTGCGAGGAGGCTTCGCTTCAGCATAAAAAATTCTACCAATCAGACGCAGAATAGGAAAATCCGGTTGCATGTGAGGAAGTAACACATTTTGCTTAACATATAGGTGCGAGTTGTTCTATAATAGTCTGTTCACCCGATGCGTCCTTCGCATTGAAACGCAAGGGGTTGCATACTGCCGATCAGTCTTAATGATGCTCTTTAAGCCGAATTTCTGCTGCAGATGCGGAGAAAAGATCGAGCGCGCGGAGTGGGGTTTACTAACAAGCCGCCGGTTTTGCGAGGTCTGTGCGTCTGAAAATCAAAAATACGATTGGCTGCCGCGTGTGATTGTCAGTCTAGGCATTCTAGCAGGCGTATTTGGCCTTGGCATCTGGATGGGAGGGCCGATCCAGCCGCATATGTTGCCGCTTTCCTCCGCGCCGGCCGCCCCGGTACGTAAATTTCAGGTCGGCGCAAATGAGAAAAATGGCATCAAAAAGGGAGACACAGCCGAGCCAATGGTTTCGGAGCATGATGTGACACCCGCATCGGCAGCTCCGATCCCAGCTTTGGACCAAGGTCCGCCCGGAAGCGTGTCATCTCAGGAACAAGTTTATTATTGCGGTGCAATGACGAAAAAAGGTACGCCATGCTCGCGGCGGGTTAAGCAAAAAGGAGCGAGGTGCTGGCAGCATACAGGAAAGCCCCCAGCTTTACTCTCGCAATCGGCGCCTGACGTGTATTAAAATATTTGACGGCACTCTTTTCCACGATTTGGCCCAGGGCAATAAATTCTCAGCTAAACTAAGAAACAGGGTAATGCGGCCCGATCTGCTGCCCGAAATCCGATGAAACCATTAGCTCAAAACACCCTCATTCAGAACAGGTACTTGGTTGTTCACCTTATCGGAAAAGGCGGCATGGGCGAGGTATATCTTGCCGTCGATCAGCGTCTGGGCAGCGCCGTGGCCTTGAAACGTACTTTCTTTGCGGGCGACGAAATGCTCGGGAACGCGTTTGAACGCGAGGCCCGCACGCTCGCGCGCATGCGCCATCCGGTCCTGCCGAAGGTCAGCGATCACTTTGGTGAAGGTGACGAGCAATATCTGGTGATGGAGCACATTTCTGGTGATGACTTGTCCAAACGGCTTGAGTCGGCCGGAAAGCCGTTTCCGGTAAGCTGGGTGTTGTTCTGGGCGGACCAGCTTTTAGACGCTCTGTCATATCTGCATACGCACGAGCCACCGATCATTCATCGCGACATCAAGCCGCAGAATCTCAAACTGACTGACGAGAACCACATCATTCTCCTTGATTTCGGCCTGTCCAAGACCTCGACTGGTCATACGAACATATCTCAGTCGGGAAGTGCGGGCAGCGTTGTCGGATACACACCGCATTACGCTCCGATGGAACAGATCCGCGGTATCGGAACAAGCCCGCGAAGCGACCTTTATTCGCTTTCGGCAACGCTCTATCAATTGCTCACGAACGTAGTACCGGTCGATGCCTTGTCGCGTGCGGACACGATGCTAAATGGGTTGCCTGACCCGATAACGCCGCCGCATGAACTGAATGTAGAAGTTCCAACTGTCGTTTCCGAGGTGCTTCTTCGCGCAATGGAGGTCAGTCAGGACAAGCGCTATGCGAACGCCCGCGAAATGCAGCGTGTTCTGCGTAAGGCGTTCAATGAGTTGCAGCAGGCAACTTCGGCGAGTACCGTAGCATTTACGGCTGAGCAGGCGGAGGCAGCGGGCGTCGTGCCGCCGGAATCAAAGATAGTTGATGAACCCAGCATCGCGGAACCCGTTGCCCCGGCAACGGGCGGTCTCGTAAGTCATGCCAAAAGCGAGCCAACGGCTGCCGAGCCGGAGCCAGTGGTGGACCTTGACGCAACGATGGCATACGGCTCGTTCGACCCTGGCATTGGCGATACGAATCAATCGGGAATAAAGACCGAAGTGTTTATTGTTGGTAGCCACTCGCTGCCGGAAGTTCAACTTGAACCTGAACGGCAGGAACCGGCCGGCCTGGCGGGGCGTGATTCGTTCGATGACCAGCACCGGTCCGACGCCCCGTCTGCCGATCTTCGTTCGACACAAGGTGGATCTGGTGGCCTGGTTGCGGATGCAACGGTACCTTTCATTTCGCTCGATCAGGGCGGTGCCGCTGCCCCGCCCGTTCCGCCGTCTGACAACGGAATTTCGGACGTTCCGGAGTTCTTTGATGACGAGGTCCGGCCAGCCGAAGTGCCGGAGTCAGATCAGTTTCAAACCGCAGCGTTCCGGCCGCCCGAGAAAGAGATTCCTGTAGTCGAG
>CAUJFK010000241.1 GCA_963169175.1 Acidobacteriota bacterium
CGCGATCTCTTGACCGACCCCGACCACGCCGTAAACGACGTGGCTAAGTGCCGCTAGACGGGGAAGCGGAGATAGAAATGCTTGCATCAGCAGATAATGGCTGTGCAATGTGACGGATTAGGATAATTGTGGCACGTAAGGGGAATAGTACATGAGTTCATATGCCGAGTACGAGCAGCTTAGTAATGATGAGCTTCTAGCTGAATTGCAGCGCCTGAAAACATCTACCGTGCGGCTCGAAGGTTTAGACCGCAAGGATGTTGAGGCCTTGCAAATGGCGTTAAAAGCTAGCGAGGAATCCTTGGCGCGTACGGAATCATTAATGTCCGTACTGAACGAAAGAAGGAGGGAAGCTCAGAATCGACTCTCTGAAACGCAGAATGAGTATATGGATTTCCTTGGAGAGCTTGCGGGCAATCGCGAAGCAGCCGGTGAGATTTTGCATGAGATTTACCGGGAAGTGGATCTGGAGCCTGGCTCAGCCAAATACTTCGTACAGCAGGGCCACATTCTTTGGAAACAAGGAAAGCGTGAGCGAGCGTTGTTGTTCTTCAACAAGGGACTTCCTGAACATAGAGAAGAAATCTGGTCGAATGATGATGCAATCACAGCCATGAACCGCGGCAATTTACAACTTGAACTGGGCAACGTTGAGGAAGGTCTTAAGGATCTTCAGCTCGCCGCTGAAATCAATCCGAATCTGCCAATCATTCCACTCTGGACTATGTCTTCATTAGTGCAGGAAGCCATGCTAAATGCCTATCTGCGTAAAGGTGCCATAGAGCCAGAAGAATGAGAGTTTAAGATAGATGAAATTGTCACCAACCGAAATTTTTAAGGGCAAGACGATCTTCCACGTTGGTACGACGGTGTGCGGAGCACACCAGATAACTTTAGCTACACATGGAGCTGAGCGGAATGTGTTGGAAGTTGAATGAACGAGATGAGCGTGTGTAACACGCGGCATAGGACAAGATGTCACATACGAGATTTTTGTATCACATTGTTTTCAGGACGAAAGGTGGCAAACCATTGATCGGGGCGTCATGGGAAAGCGAAATGCACAAATATCTCGGCGGAATTGTAAAAGGTTGGAAAGGTATTGCTATCGAGATAAACGGCATGCCGGATCACGTACATTTGCTTATATTTATCGTCCCTTGCGATTTTCCGGCGTTCATGCGCGAATTGAAGGCGGGTTCCTCAAAATGGGCTAAACGACATAATCCTAATTTTGCATGGCAGCGGCGGTATGGAGCATTTACCGTTAGCCCGTCGGTCGCGGATAAGGTGAGAGCGTATATCAGGAACCAGAAGAATCATCACGCCGGACAGTCATTTGAAGATGAGTATCTTGAATTATTAGAGAAGCATAGCGTTGAATTTGACCGTCAATATTTGTGGGATTAATGCCGCGAAACAACGAAAACAGAATGATGAAAGGTAAATACAGCGACGGTGTGCGGAGCACATCAAATAGCTTTAGCTACACATGCAGCGTAGCGGAATGTGTAGAAATGTCGAACGATCGAGATAAGCGTGTGAAACACGCGGCATGAATCTGACGCGTTTGGTGCCGCGTGTTACCACACGCTCGGACCGTTTGCGTATACGGTCTACAGGTTACGCTTCGCTTCACCTGTAGCTAAAGCTATTTCGCGTGCTCCGCACGCTGGATGAAATACGATTGGGAAGTAATGAAATTATCACCAACAGAAATATTTAAGGGCAAGAAGATTTTCTTCATCGGCGGGACCGGGTTTGTGGGGAAGGTTACGTTGTCGATGCTGCTGTGTAATTTTCCGGATATTGGGAAGGTTTATGCGACGGTGCGGGCGCGGGATGAGAATGAGTCGCGCGTGCGGTTTTGGACATCGATAGTCACTTCGCCGACGTTTGATCCGTTGCGGGAGAAGTATGGGGATGGGTTTGAGGCGTTTATAAAGTCGAAGGTCGTGCCGGTTAATGGGGATGTTGGGAATGAGTTTCTTGGCTTCGATGAAAAAGAGGCGAAGAAGATAATGAAAGACACCGACATCATTATTAATGGTGCCGGTAATGTGACTTTTAACCCGCCGCTGGAATCAGCTTTGCGGACGAATGTCGTTGGGTCGAACAACATTATCAAGATGGCGCGGATGATGAAGAAGCCGCGGCTTGTGCATGTTTCGACTTGTTTTGTGGCGGGCGAGCGTTCGGGGGCGATCTGGGAAAACGAGCTGGTCGTTGGCTATTTTCCGCGAAAGCGTGAGTTGGTCGGGACTACTTTTGATGTGAACCGCGAGGTCGAGGATTGCGCACGTTTGAGCGAGCAGGCGCGACAGGAAGCGGACGACGCGGTGCAGATAGCGAAGTTTCGTGAGGCCGCCCGCAACCGTTTCATCGAAGAAGGCCGTGATCCGGATGATGAATCGGAATTGAAATCGGCGATTTTCCGCGAACGCAAAATGTGGATCCGCGAACGGACGACCGAACTCGGTGCCGAGCGTGCGGAATATTGGGGCTGGACAAATATTTATACATATTCGAAATCGCTTGCAGAGCAGATAATCGCGCAGCAGGACGACATCGTAAAAATTTTGGTGCGGCCGTCGATAGTTGAATCGTCGAATCAATATCCGTTTGCGGGCTGGAACGAAGGGTTTACGACAACCGCCCCGCTTATCCTCATCGCCCTGCGCGGACAGCCGATAATTCCAGTTAATGAGAAGCTGATATTGGATGTTATCCCGGTCGATATGGTCTCGGGATCGATATTGGCGGCGGCGATGAACGCGTTGGTTGATGACGATCCGCCTTTGGTGTTTCAGGCGTCGTCGGGCGATTCGAACCCGAACGATATGAAGCGGATCGTCGGGCTTGTGGGTTTGTACAAACGGCGGCACTTTGACGAAAAAGAGACGGGAAACAAGATCGTAAATAAGCTGGCCGGCATGGTTGAAACGCAGACGGTCAAGCAGCGGACGTACGAACTCACCTCGGCACCGATGCTGAACAAGCTTGCAAAACGAGCGGACGACCTAATGGACCGTGCTACTCCGCGATGGGGCGGCGGGCGAATCGGCAACATTATTTCCGATCTGAAAAAGACCACCGAAGATTTCAAACGCACAACGCAGGAGACGATGGACGCGTTTGCGATGTTCAAACCGTTTATGATCGATAACGAATATCTTTATCGGTCGGACAATGTTCGGGCGTTGATGTCGATCGTAAAAGAGAAAGAGAAACATCTGCTGCCGTGGTATCCGGAAAAGCTTGATTGGTACGACTATTGGCTGAATGTTCATTTTCCCGGAATGCGGAAATGGGTGCTGCCGACGCTTGAGGAAGAGTTGAAGCTGCAGGAAAAGCGTTCGCACACTTATCGCGATCTGCTCGATCTGTTTGATACGTCGGTCAAGCGCTTTCCGACCCGGGTTGCAATGCGGATCGAACGGAACGGGCGAAAGGAGCAATATACATTTGAGGACGTACGGGAATTGACTCTGCGTGCGGCCGGTTTTTTTGCGGCGAATGGAATCAAGCCGGGTGAACGTGTGATCCTTTTCTCGAATAACATGCCCGAATGGGGGATAACTTACTTCGGGATTTTGAAGGCGGGCGCGACGGCGATTCCGATCGATCCGGCGAGCTCGGTTCAAGAGATCAAGAGATTTATTGAAGCAGGTGAGGCCGCAGCAGTTGTAATAAGCCCGAAACTGATGGACGAGAATTCCGATTTGTCCGTCGATCTGGTTTTTGGCGGAAAGGAAATTCCGATTTGGACGTTTGACGAAATCTTCGAGATGCCCAGCGAAATTGAGGAAGCGACACGTCATGCTTTGCTGCCGCCAAAGGTGTTGAGCAACGCGGTTGCGTCGCTGATATTCACTTCCGGTACGACCGGCAAGCCAAAGGCCGTGATGCTGTCGCATAAGAACTTTACGAACATGATCTCGATGCTGTCAAGCGTGTTGGACATGGACCTGACGGACGGCGTTTTGTCGGTGCTGCCGATGCATCATACTTTTGAATTTTCGGCCGGATTTCTGACGCCGTTTGCGAACGGAACTCAGATCACATATTTGAACGAACTGACCGCCGACGACCTTTCGCGGACGATCGAGAACGGGCATGTGACCGGCATGGTCGGTGTTCCGGCGTTATGGGAAATGCTTCACCGGCGGATAAAAACGCGGCTTCGTGAACGCGGCGATTGGATAGCCGACCTTGCCGATAACATGATCGAATTCAACGCATGGATACGCGACAACACGCCGTTCAATCTTGGCCCGATCGTGTTTTTCCCGATCCATCAGGGAATGGGCGGCAAAATGCGTTATCTGATCTCCGGCGGTTCGGCATTGAGCGAAAAGGTGCAGAAAGATCTTCACGGGCTTGGGTTTACGGTACTCGAAGGCTACGGATTGACTGAATCATCGCCTGTTCTTACCGTAGCTCGGCCGGGGAATAAATTGCTTCGCGGAAGTGTCGGCAAACCGCTGCCGGGTGTTGAGGTCAAGATCGATAACCCGGATGACAACGGTGTCGGCGAAGTGCTGGCACGCGGGCAAAATGTGATGCTCGGCTATTACAACAACGAAGAGGCGACCGAGGCCGTTTTGCAAGATCGCTGGCTCCGGACGGGCGATCTTGGCCGAATCGACGACGATGGAAATCTGTTTATTGTTGGCAGGTCAAAGGATGTCATCATCGATTCGAACGGGAAGAATATTTATCCAGACGAGATCGAAGATCTGTACAGCAAGTCAGGGTTTATCAAAGAGTTGAGCGTTGTCGGCTTGCCGGACGACGATGGCGGCGAAAAGATCGCTTCGCTCGTTGTGCCGGATTATGAACACGACATTGCATTAACCCGCGCCGAGGTAAATAAAAAGATCGATGGACATTTTCGCGAAGTGTCCGCGGGCATTCCGTTTTTCAAACGCGTAAAGGTGCTTCACATCACGCCGTTCGAATTGCCGCGAACGGCAACGCGGAAAGTAAAACGGCCTGAGGTCGTCGAGATGCTTCA
>CAUJFK010000242.1 GCA_963169175.1 Acidobacteriota bacterium
GGCCTTACTCCAATATCTCGCACACGCCCGCGAGTTCTACCCAATGAAAAACTCCTTCATTTTCCAATGCGTCTCGCTAACCGCGATCATCCTTACCTGGTCCTTGCCGCAAATGCACAGCCAACCTATCCGCTGTTTACCGTCAACAGCACCGCCGATGCGTTCGACACCAACCCCGGCGATGGTATCTGTGCCGATTCTGAAAACCGATGCACGCTGCGAGCCGCCGTCGATGAAGCAAACTCCAACACAAGCAATCGCCCCGTCATTACTTTCTCGCTCTCTTATCCAGCGGTTATCAACCTAACGCTCGGAGAGATACATATTCAAATGGCCGACGCCTTTGAGTATTATCTTGTTGGCCCCGGCCCGCGACTTCTAACGGTACAGCGAAACCCGTCCGCAAAGCAGCCATTTCGGATCTTTAATGTAACCGCAAGCGGGCAAAACGGTGGGCGCCTTGTAATGCGTGGCCTTACGATCAAAAACGGGATGGGCGGATCGCAATTTCCGGGCGGCGGCCTTCGAGTGGGCCCCGGAGCAATAGTTGCGCTTCGCAAAGCTGCCTTGATCAACAACTCGGCAAGCCTGGGTGGAGCTATCGCTAGCGAACGCGCCGAACAGCGGATTAGGCGTTTGGAATGTTTTGGTCGCATCCAATTCGGCCGAACAGGGCGGGGCACTCTGGATTTGGGGCCGCGCCTTCCCTAACAGACTACATAGCCTGGCAGTCTATATCTTCAAGCTCGCCATCGTTCCTCCTGCATTCCCAGGCACTCACAACCGATCTTGAGACTGGCGAGGTAAACTTCTCCGGCATAAACCCTAACGGCCTATATCGATTCCGATACAGGCACGGTCACATTTACCGGTTCACGTTCAGGACGAAGCGCAATTTAAATGTATCGCTGCCTCAGCCACGAAAGTTTTGACAATAAGACGAACCATTCCGCCGTTTCCTCAGAGTTGCTCATCGTATTCCGGACATATATGCAGGAATATTGAAATTTGCTTTGCACTATAAAGTACTTGACACATCCTACCACTTGACGTATTCTCTTTCCATATGCCAAGCCCGAACCCGATCCGCCGTGTTTCTTCTGAGCAGAATGAGCCTGTAAATCTTGGTGACCGAGCAATTGATAATCTTCGCTTTATCCGCGAGACGATGGAGCGGTCGACGCATTTTACGGCCGTTCCGGGCTATGGCGGAATGTTGATGGGTGTGACCGCGGTTGTCGCGGCCTATATTGCGTTGGGGCAGCCGGTCTGGCGCGATCAGTTGTTCGTTTGGTTGACCGAGGCATTCCTTGCTTTTGCGATCGGGTTGCTGGCGATGTGGCAGAAATCGAAGATCGCGGGCGAATCGCTTGTGTCGGTTCCGGCGCGCAAATTTGCGTTGGGTTTTGTACCGCCGCTTATGGCGGGAGTTGTAGTAACACTCGGCCTGTGGAGGTCCGGCAAGTTTGAGCTGATGGCCCCGGTTTGGATGGTGCTCTACGGCACGGCGGTCATCACGGGCGGAGCGTTTTCAGTACGGATCGTTCCCGTCATGGGCTGGCTGTTCATGGCGGCCGGAGCGATCGCGTTCACGCTTCCGGCGGCGTATGGCAACTATCTGATGGGAGCAAGTTTTGGCCTGCTCCACATCGTTTTCGGTACGGTCATCGCCAAGCGTTACGGTGGATAGAGAAAAATTTCATTGAAGGGAGATCATCTTATGACAATTCAAAATTTAAGGCTCACATCTATTGTTGTCGTTGTCGCGGTGCTGCTGCTCATACCGTATGCGGCGATGCAGATCACTGGAGAAGTAAAATGGACCGGTATCGATTTTCTGGTCGCGGGTGTTCTGCTTCTTGGCGCCGGCCTGGCGTGTGAGGCTGCTCTGCGGCTTGTGACAAAACTCGAATATCGCGTTGCTGTGTGCGCCGCTATTCTGCTCGGCCTGGTCCTTGTTTGGGCGGAACTTGCCGTTGGCATTTTCGGAACCAGGTTTGCCGGAAGCTAAGCGCTTGTTCAGAAATAAAGGAACTGGAAATATGGCTGGAAAGAATTTAGCAGTAAAACACAACGATGCCGGACATCGCTCTCCGCGCATTGAGAAAGCGGCCGGCACGGTCTCAAACGATCTCGACAAGGTCATCCACGAACGAAGGCGGCTCGGTATTACCAGCGCTCTCGCGGCAAATTCCAAGCTCAGCTTCAATGATCTGAAAAGGCTGCTTGAAACGACTGACGGCAACATCAGCGTCCACGCCCGCAAACTGGAAGAAGCAGGCTATATAACCTGCACAAAGTCCTTCTCCGGCCGAATGCCGCTCACCGAATACTCGATCACAAAAACGGGTCGCAAAGCGTTGGAGCGGTACCTGGACCACATGGAAGCCTTGATCAAGGCGATGAAAGGGTAGTTGGGTTGTATCCGCAGTCAACGACTGTGGTTAACCACGTTGTCGACGCCGGAACACCGGCAGTAGACTTTCGATGAATGAGCGAAGAT
>CAUJFK010000243.1 GCA_963169175.1 Acidobacteriota bacterium
AACACCTGCTGAAACACATCGTTCTTGATCTCGTCCTTGTACCGAAGCCTGACGACATCAAGCGGAGCATAGCCCTTCCGAAAGCCCGGGATCGTCGCTCCCTTGGCGTACTTCTGGCTGACCCGTGCGTACGCTTCCTTCAGGACCTCGGGTTCGATCTGTAATTTGATCTCTTTTTGTGTAGGTGAAACCTCTATTAATTCACTGTTCATTGACTCAAAGACACCTTAAACTGCTTAGGGCTTTAGGATAGCGAATGCAGTATTGAATGTCGAATAACGGAAATGCAGAGACCCGCACAAAACGCGCGGGTCTCCACGTTCGAAGTTGGTGCCGAGGGCGAGACTCGAACTCGCACGTCTTTCGACGCTAGATCCTAAGTCTAGTGCGTCTGCCAATTTCGCCACCTCGGCACTGCGACCAAGGATTAAACTCTAGTCGGTGAAATCGCCAAACGCAAGCCGTCACGGAAACCTTTGGGCGGGCCGATCACTTGGTCAGATATTTCTGCTTATATTCATCCCACGATGTATCGAAATCACGGCTATCGAGATAATCAGTTTTTGCCGGGCCGACAAATTTAGCCTCGGCCTTTCGAAACAGTTTGTATCCGCTGTACCCGATCGCCGCAATGACGCCAAAAACAAGGCCGTACCAGATCAGCGACGTCACCAGGCCGAAAAGCCAGAAGAAAAGCATCACTCCAAAGATCAGCCCAAGTATCGCCACCAGCAGCTTAATAAATTTCATTGCTCGAATACCTCCGTAATTTCTATTCTATACGGAATTCGGTCCGTTTTGTTCGTGCAAATTTTTCTGCTGTCGTATAATTCTATAGCGAAGCCAAACTCGCACTGAGGTCAAAGTCTCTGAATTCAAATATCACAGAAATCACAAAGATCGCATGGTCGCTCGGAGCAGAAGTAAGTGGGCCGGAAAATAGTACGGCTTCCGATGTCACCCATGACTCGCGTCAGGTCCATTCGGGAACGCTCTTTGCGGCGATTCGGGGCACAACGGTGGACGGGCATCGCTTCATTGACGATGTTATGCGACGCGGGGCGGCAGGTGTTATCTCTGAACTTGAGCGCCCGCCGGATTTTGACGGCGTTTGGTTAAAGGTTGGAAATGCACGCGAAGCCCTGGCACGATCGGCGGCCGTTATAAACGGGGATCCGTCACATTCGCTTGCCCTTGGCGGAATAACCGGCACGACCGGCAAGACCACAACGACATATCTCTGCCGGGCACTTGCCCGAGCGGCGGGGCAAAAGGCCGCGATGTTGACGACGGTAGAATACTGTGTCGGCGACGATTGCGAACCGGCGGTCAGGACGACACCGGAAGCCTCGGACACCAATCGGTTCCTCCGCCGCGCTGTCGATGAGGGCTGTACGATGGCGGCAATGGAAGCGTCGTCGCAAGCGATCGACCTGCACCGCTGCGACTGGCTCAGGTTCAAGGTTGCTGTGTTCACCAACCTCACCCGCGATCATCTCGATTATCACGGGACAATGGAAAACTACTTCGCCGCTAAAAAGAAATTGTTCGACGGGCGTCTCGGTGAATCTCCAGGTTCGAACGTAATAAATATCGACGATGAATGGGGGCTAAAACTTACAGAAGAGTTGAGATCCGCCGGCCAGCGCATAGTTACTTTTTCGCAGAAGGGCCCAGCCCATGCCGGATCGCAGATCGATGCTGATCTTTCTGCAGGTGACATCAGGGTTTCGCTCCTCGAGGGCACTTCTTTCCTGCTCAATTCGCCCGCGGGCGAACGGCGGATAACGTCTCCGCTTGTCGGAAAACCGCATGTTTACAATATGCTTGCGGCTTCGGCCGTCGCGCTCGAACTTGGCTACGATCTTGACGCGGTCGCCGCCGGATTTGAAAAATGTATAGGCGCTCCCGGCCGGTTTGAGCGAGTTCCGCACGACGGAGATTTTGCGGTCGTCGTTGACTACGCTCATACGGACGATGCCCTTCTGAACACGCTCAAAACGGCACGCGAGTTGACCGCCGGGCGCATCATAACGGTCTTTGGAGCCGGTGGTGACCGCGACCGTTCAAAGCGTGCCCCAATGGGTCGTATCGCCGGCGAATACAGCGACCTGGCGATAATAACTTCGGACAATCCACGAACGGAAGATCCTATCTCGATCATTGATGAGATCGAGGCAGGGATCAAACAAACCGGATGTGAGTATCTTTCGATCCCAGACCGGCGCGATGCCATATTCGAGGCAGTAAAGCGTGCGGGTTCCGGCAATGTGGTCATTATCGCCGGTAAGGGGCATGAGAATTATCAGATCATCGGGCACGACAAATTCGACTTCGATGACCGGATGGTTGCTTTGGAAGCGGTCGCGAGCCTCGGTAACGATTAGCGGTGGTCATCCAGACTCACCGAACCTCGACATCAGGTCCGCGATCACGCTTCTTTGTGCGGCGGTAGGGTCGATGAATCTAACAGCAAATCCGATCTCGACTGCCTGATTGCGCACCTCGCCAAGGATCTGGACCTTCATTCCGTCGCCAAGCGGCAGGAACACATTTACGGTATCGCCCGCCTGAACATTGCCGGAACTGAGTACGAAACAGCCGGTCACGCTAAGATCGCTGACGGTGCCGTTCCGACGGCCGTCCGGGCCTTCCCATTCCATGTCGATCGAAACGTTTAAGCGTTGATGTGATCGACGGTCAATTCCGCTTCTTCTATCTGAGTTCGCCATTGCCATCCTGTCCCGTGCTTGAAGCTCCGGTCCTATGAGTTAAGTAATAATAAACTGGTAATCCCAGAATTATGAGCCCGAGGCCCATGAACGACTGCCTGGGTGAGGTCACAAGAGTGTTTATCAGCAGCCAGCCCGCAACCAGCAGAAATATGACCGGAACGACGGGATAACCCCATGCCTTGTACGGCCGATCCGCATTTGGGTATTTTCGTCGAAAAACAAAGATAGACGAAGTGACCAGGGCGTAAAAGATCCATGACCCGAAGATCACATAGTCGGTCAGCGTATCAAACGAACCTGAGAGTGCAAGAATGGCAGCCAGAATACCTTGGAAAATCAAAGCTCTGACCGGTACTCCGGTTATTGAAAGGATGCCGAGTTTCTTCAGCATCAGCCCGTCGGTCGCCATCGCGTATGGAACTCGCGACCCGCTAAGGATCGACGTATGCAGCGTACCAAGCGACGAAAGCATCAGCCCGACCGTGAAAAAGGCAACGGCAATTCCCGAACCAAACGTTCCAATTCCGCCAAAGAACCCGCTGACCAATACCTTCGCTACGGATGAGCTTGTGGGCACCGATGCGATCGTTGTCGGATCAAGCACATAAAAATATCCGATGTGAACAACAACGTAAAGAATGATGATCAGTACGGTGCTGCCGATTATTGCCAACGGAATATTTCGACCGGGTTCACGTACCTCGCCGGCAACGAACGTAAGATTATTCCACCCGTCATAGCCCCACAGCGCACCAAGCATCGCGGCACCGAAACCTGCCGCAAAACTATACGACGCCGACCCGTAGCGGGCCGAATCGGCGACGCCTTCACAGGTTCCGCCGCTGTTTATCATCGAAAAATGTGAAACATCGCCCGTCACCCAAATGAACGCACCAAGCCCGACAAAAAGGATCAGTACGATCTTCACCGCGGTGAGGACCGTCGCGATCTGTCCGCTGAGCATTACCGTGGCCGCGTTCAGTGTCGTAAAGATCACGATCATCATCAGAGCGACCAACTGGATCATCGTAATGTCCATGAACGAGGTCTTAAGGACAATTGCTTCGCCCAGCTTGTTGCCGCCGAGAAAATCGTTAAGCCCGATCGCAAATGCCATCCCGGCGGCTGCCTGCGAGCCCGGTTTGGCGATGAACATCTGCATCCAGCCATACAGAAAACTGGACAGCCGCCCATACGCATCGCGGAGGAAAACATACTCACCGCCAGTTTGGGGCTTCATTGCGGTCAGCTCGGCATAGGTCAGAGCACCCGCAAGAGACAGAAGGCCCGCCACGACCCAGACGACCAATACCCACTCCGGGCTGCCGACATTGCACGTCATCACCCGCGCCTTTAAGAAAACGCCGGTACCAATAACGTTTCCGACGATCACCGACACAGCGGCGACCAGTCCGAGGCCGCGGATGACGTGTTGATTCTCAGTAGCCTTTAGGTCCATAAATTTTGCCGGGAAGAGGCGGACAAACCGAATTGATTCGGAACATCTTACGCGAAATCGGCCGGCATGGGAAATTTGTTGCCAACCGCCCCCTTCGGACGGCATAAGTTCAATCTTCCCGCCGGACCACGAAAGCCATTTCTTCCTTCGTGAATTTTCGTGTCTTGTTTTGTGGATCTCGTGGTCGGGGTTTACGTCTTTACCATGAAAAGCACGAAACGAAGCTTGCAGAAGCCCGCACATCATATGAAGCAGCCCGCAAGTTAGTAAGGGCTTAATATACAGCCTGTCTATTAAGCCCTCGCTCACGTGCAGGCGTCAGCATTTAGAGCTTATTTCGTGCGTTACGGTTTTATTTCGTGATTTTCGTGGTCGCGGTTTAGACATTGCGACGAAAATCACAAGTCGAAGACACGAAGTTTACGAAAAATTGTCCGCACGAGAGTTAGGGCATGATACGCGACGTGTCTATTAAGCCCTTACTTACGTGCGGGCTTCTGCATTTTCGGTTGTGTTTCGTGCGTTTCGGTTTTGTTTCGGGATCTTCATGGTCGGGGTTTACGGCCATTGCCACGAAAATCACGAATCGAAGACACGAAATTTACGAAAAGATTCCGAACTTGAGTTAGGGCATGATACGCGACGTGTCTATTAAGCCCTTACTTACGTGCGGGCTTCTGCATTTTCGGATTTATTTCGTGCATTTCGTGGTCAGGTTTTAAGCCGTTACCACGAAAATCACGAAAAGGAAGGCACGAAATCCACGAAAAATA
>CAUJFK010000244.1 GCA_963169175.1 Acidobacteriota bacterium
CCAGGGCGAATCGGGAACTGGAAAAGAACTGCTCGCGAACCTGATCCATTTTAATTCGGGCCGCGGTGACAGGCCGTATATCAAGATAAACTGCGGGGCGATACCGGAAACACTGCTTGAATCAGAACTTTTTGGCCACGAAAAAGGCTCGTTTACTGATGCCCGAGCGCAGCGACGCGGCCGATTCGAGGAAGCTGACGGCGGGACCTTGTTTCTGGATGAGATCGGCGAAATGTCGCCGCAGGCACAGGTGCGGCTGCTTCGCGTTCTGCAGGACGGCGAGCTAACACGGGTCGGGGGCAGCGAGGTGATCAAAACGGATGTTCGCGTCATTGCCGCGACAAACATTGACCTGGAGCAGGCGATAGAAGCAGGCGAATTTCGCCGCGATCTATACTATCGGCTCTCTGCCTTTCCCATCACTCTGCCGCTCTTGCGTGAACGGGCAGAGGACATTCACCCGCTCGTTTTTCATTTTCTCGAAGGTTTTAAGGAAAAGACAGGCCGATTTGTGACCGGTATTTCAAAGGAAGCATTGCGTGCGCTGATCAGCTATGAATGGCCGGGCAATGTGCGCGAACTTGAAAACGCGATCGAACGCGCCGTCATCATCGCATCAGGCCGCCAGATCGAACTTGACGATCTGCCCGAACCCATCAGCAAGGCAGCCGCCGCCGCCGATGCCCACGTTCGCCAGGAGCGCGCCCGAGCAGCCGGCCAGGGCCGATCCATCGGCCTCGAGATCGAACTGCCCGCCACAATGGAGGAGGTCGAACGACTTGTTATCGATGCTACGCTCGATTATACGGAAGGCGATAAATCGCGCGCCTCACGGCTGCTGAATATCGGTCGGAAGACCCTCTACAGAAAGTTGGAGCAGGCAGAGACCGATGGATGAGGGTCGAATTGAATTCGTTTATATGCCGTACATGGGCGTTTGAATCGAATTTTTGATAATCTGCTTTAACGAACGATTATGCAAGGAATCAACTACGTAACAAATGAAGATGGAAAGCGAGTCGCGGTTCAGATCGATCTAAAAAAATACGGCTCGCTGTGGGAAGACTTTTTCGATGTACTGATCGCGAAAAAGCGAAAGAACGAACCGCGTGAATCGCTGAAAATGGTAAAGGCCCGGCTGACAAAAAAAGGCAAACTGAATGTCTGACTTTTCGATTGGATTCACCCGCTCCGCCCGCAAAGAACTCGAGGCCTTGCCGAATCAACTGATCCAGCGAATCTTTCACAAAATTGAAAGCTTGGCCACGAATCCGCGACCGACGGGATGTGCCAAACTAAAAGGTGCAGCGGATCTGTGGCGGATAAGAATCGGTGATTATCGTGTAATTTATTCGATCGAGGACAGATTGATCCAAATCGAGATAATAGCGGTCCGTCATCGAAGCGAAGTCTACGATTGATGCCCCACAGTTCAAACCGCTAAAAATTTCGTACATTTACCTTCCCCGGCAAAGGCGTTCGTCAGAAAATCATTTCGTCCGCCGCCGACGATCCACGTTTCGATATTTTCTTTCTGACATATCATCGCGGCTTCAAGTTTTGAGTTCATACCGCCGGTGCCGAGGCCCGAGTCGCGCTCCTGGACCAGGCCCGCGGACAGGCGGCAAGGTCAGAACTGTTTGCGTCGATGATTTCGGCACGATGTTCACCCAGCAGGCGTGCAAGGCTTTCCAGAACACGGTTCAAGCAGTGCTCATTCGTCGCGGCGTCCGGTTTTGCGTTATTATCAAGAGCCATCATTTGTAACGGTATATTATAGACGGTCAAGCGGGATTCAGAACTTATGAAGACTCTCATTTTTTTATTGGTGCTATTGTGTTCCTTCACCGCCACGGCGGCGGCGCAGAGCAAAACCATTCTTCTGGTCCGGCACGCTGAGAAGGTCGATGAAAGCCAGGACCCGGAACTTTCCCAGGAGGGTAAGCAGCGGGCTGAGCGGCTTGTCAAAAAGATCGGCCGATTTCGTCCCGGAGCGTTCTATTCGACCAACTATAAACGCACTCGCGACACGCTTGTACCGCTGGCCGCCAGGCGAAAGAAACCGGTCCAAACCTACGATGCCCGCCAGCCGCAGGCATTGATCGATGAGATAATGAAGAGCAGGACAAAACGATTTGTTATATCGGGACACTCGAATACGATTCCCGGGCTTGCGAATCTAATTACGAAAAAAGAGCTATTCAAGAACCTAGCGGATTCAGAATTTTCTATTATATGGCTGATCAAGCTTAAGGACGGAAAGGTCCGAAAGTTTGAGCTGCTTGAATATTGATATACCTGGCGAATCAACACCCGAGCGAAATGCCGTTGAGCCAGGGCGAGAAAACCGCGAAAATCTTTGTTAAACATAAATGCGACACGATGTTCCTGGAGGCAATTTATGACAACAAAGATATATTGTCTTGCGGCAATTACGCTCTGTATCATGATCGGCGTGCGCAACATCGTTGCTCAAAGCGACGCCGCGGGCACCGGAAAAGGAGCCGTCTGAAAAAGTCGGATCAATGAGTCGGCCGGAATAAGATCTGCGTAGGCCTGCGTGTTAGAGGCTGTTTCAGAACCCTAAAAGAGCTGCGGAGCAGCGGCATATTTGTAGCCCCACGTGTAGCGACGCGAAACGTGGGGTCAATCGAGCCCAAATCTCAAAGCCCGTGTAACGGGCGGCAGACTTTTTGCTAAATTTTTGAAAGCAATAGATGTTATACGCCTCTCTGTCTCCCACTACGCGGGCTTTGAGTCTCGTTCTCATCCTAACCACGGGTTCCGCTTT
>CAUJFK010000245.1 GCA_963169175.1 Acidobacteriota bacterium
ACCGTGCCATTGACCTTGTCGAACGGCACGCCTTGTTTACGGGCAATGGCGAGGTACAGGCAAAGCAAAGTGGAAGCGGTGGCATTGATCGTCATCGACGTTGAGACCTGGTCCAGCGGAATGCCGTCGAATAGCGTCATCATGTCTTCGATGCTGTCAATCGCCACGCCAACCTTGCCGACCTCGCCGATCGCAAGTGGATCGTCCGAATCGAGCCCGATCTGTGTCGGCAAGTCGAAAGCGACACTCAGACCGGTCGTGCCCTGCGAAAGAAGATATTTGTAGCGGGCGTTAGATTCCTGGGCAGTGGCAAAACCGGCGTATTGCCGCATTGTCCAGAATTTGCCCCGGTACATATTGGGCCGGACACCGCGAGTGTATGGAAATCGTCCAGGTTCGCCGAGATCGGCGTCGTAATCTATTTCGGTAGTGTTGTCAGGATCGAAGTCGTTCGGAAGCTCGATCCGGGAAGATGTTGCGAAACTGTCGCGTCGCTGCGAGGCCATAATAATTTGTTGGAAAGGCGGTTTTGTCAGAAAACACGCCTCCAAAGTCAACCGCTGATCTGTTTAGAATACCACATCGTATCAATGAGATCTGACCGTTTCGGCACGTGTATTGCTTGTATATCCAGTAAATGACAAGGGGGTAAATTTAGATGGAAGCAGACGAGACCACGAGATCCGCTATCAGATCACTTGTAAACGCCATACAGATATCGGTCGATAACAGCCCTATCGTAAAAGGTGCGGTAGTAAATCTTCAGCACTTAGGCTATATTCCTAATTTCACCGTGCGCATGGACCTAGAGCTTTTGAGGCCGATCGCCGATGCGCTGACCTCAAACAAAGTTCGTATTGCGTAGCCGGGCAAATGTCCGGCAAAGTTTTCTTACGGTGCCGGTCAGCCCTTGAATTATTACAATTACTACACCGAAATTGAGGATACGTTCGTCCGGCGGCGGGCAAAGCATTTGCTTCTATCGCCGCTTGACTGGGCACTGATGGAAGTTTGGCAAGAGCGTGGGATACCGCTCCACGTCGCGCTCCGCGCTATTGAGAGCGTATTCGATGCATTCGATAAAAAGCCGACGACCCGAACAATAAAGGGCCTGATGTTCTGCCGCGAAGAGGTCGAGGCGCAGTATGAAGAATGGCTTCGGTCGCAAGCGGGCAAGGCCGAAGATGCCGCCGAAGGAACCGGCGATGAGCTTTCACCGGAGATCGTTTCATCTCACATTTCAAAACTGATCGAAGAGTTGAGGCATTTGAAATGCACGTCGCTAAGCGAGGACATTGAACGGGCAGCGACACGTCTGGAAGAGCTTGGGCAGAATTTAGGCGAAGATTTCGAACATATCGACAAATCGCTGGCTGACATTGAACATTTTCTTGATAATGCAATGCTGACAAATTCCGATCCTGAGCATCTAAAGAGATCGGAGAAGCAGACCGCGGAACAACTCAGGCCGTACAAGGCGACGATGGAGAAGGACGCTTACAAGAATACGTTCGACCTGATGCTTCTGAAACAGCTTCGTGAGGAGAACGGAATTCCGCGGCTGACCTTGTTTTATTTATGAAGAGTTTCCTCGCGATCGCGTTCATCGCCGCCGCCGTCGCCGGGGCGTTTGCGCAGACAAAAGCATCAACGCCTGCGAAACGCGGACGGGCAAAACCGGCTGTTGACCGGCCGGCCACAACCTCGATCCCTGAGGCTGTTCCGGTTAAGAAGGGAACAGTCGCGACCGAACTTGTCGGCCGTACATACGCGAATAAAGAGTTTGGGTTTGAGGTTACCTTCCCGACAACGTGGCTTATTCCCGGCGATGAATTTGAAAGCGAAATGAAGAAGGCCGGCTTTGACCTCAGCCTAAGCCCGCCCGCCAATGTCGGTGAGGTGGACCGCATTCGAATGAACAGGGCACTGCAGAAGATCAAAATACTTGTTACGGCCTATCGTTCGATGCCCGGGTCGGAGGAAAATGCGATCGTCCGCATTTCGACGGAAAACCTCAGCGCCAACCCGCAGATCAAGGATGCCGTGGATTATTTCGATGCTATGCAGTCACAGTTCGCTTCGATGAAATTGCCATCGGATTTTAGTTACTCCGCGACCGGTGCTGAGAAGCTTGGAAAACATCAATTCGCGTACATTGACACCACAAATAGCGAAGGGAAAAAGCGCCTCTACGCTACAGTCCGCAAAGGCCACGCGATCTTATTCTCGATCTCATATACAAAGGAAGAAGACTTGCAGGCCTTGCGGCAGGTCCTGTCTGAAGGGAATTTTGCGTTCGCACGCTAACCCGTCACCGTTCCACACTCATTGGCCCAGATCAAAATGTCCACAACATCAGACCTAACAGAACGTACCATCGGGATAAACCCGGCCTACAAACCCGGTGACCGGCTTGAAGTTTCGATAGAAAAGATCGTCCCGCGCGGGCTTGGGCTGGCCTTTGCGGAAGGCCTGACCGTTTTTGTTCCGCTTTCGGCCCCGGGCGACAGGCTTGAGGTGCGGCTTGAACAGGTGAAGGGGCGAACGGCGTTTGCGGAGATCGAGACCGTGATCGAGCCTTCGCCCGAACGCTGTACTCCGCCGTGCAAATATTTCGGCACCTGCGGCGGATGCGATCTTCAGCAGCTCCCGTATGATGGGCAGCTTGCGGCAAAGGTTGAGATCATCCAAGATTCGCTGCATCGCATTGGCAAGATCGAAATGGAGCATATCCAGATCGTCCCGAGCCCGAACCCGCTTCAGTATAGGACGAGGGCACTTTGGCACGTGGATACGCGTGCCGGGAAGATGGGCTATTACAAGCGCAACTCGCATGATGTGGTCGATATCGATCATTGCCCGATCCTTGATCCCGCTCTCGATGCAACGCTTCAGAGGTTCAGGTCGGAACTTGACGCCGGCCGGTTTTGGGAAGAAAAGGCAAAGGTCGAGGCGGCGGTTGGAAGCGACGGCCGGGTGTCGATAAATGCTCCTGATCTGCCCGAAGCGGTCGAAGAAATTGCGGTCAACGCCGCGGGTGAACGCTACCGGTTCGACGCGAGAAGCTTTTTTCAGGGTAACCTGTCGATGGTCGAAGCGCTGATAGAAGCGGCAACAGGCGGTGCATCCGGGACACACGCCCTCGATCTGTACTGCGGCGTCGGGTTGTTTTCGCTTCCCCTGGCACGACGGTTTGCGCACGTGATCGGCGTGGAGGCAAATGAACAGGCGGCAAAGTTTGCCGAGCGAAATGCTGCAGATGCGGGGTCGTCAAACTTGAGATTCTTTTCCGAAGGAGTTAGCAAATTCCTGTTCAGCCGTGAGCTTGGCGAAACAGACTTTGTGCTTCTCGATCCGCCACGGGCCGGAACCGAGAAGAACGTGATCCAGAGGATTGTCAAGCTTCAGCCGAAGAATGTATCGTATGTTTCCTGCGACCCGTCGATCCTTGCGCGCGATTTACGGCGATTTTTGGATGGCGGATATCGTATCGAAACACTGACGGCGCTCGACCTGTTCCCGCAGACACATCATATTGAAACAGTCGCAAGGCTTAGCTTTGAAAGTGTTTCGGCACCACAAAGAGTACGAAGATGAGGACGCAAAGGCCACGAAGGAGTTGAAAATGAGCTGTGGCAACTTAATACGTTTTCGCCGCATTCGGTCCCTTGCGACGGTTTGTGCCAAACTTTTCCAGCTGTTCGGACGTTATCCTATTGAAGAAGCTTCGTTTGAGAAAACAGATCAGGGTGAACTAGAATCGAATTATGCCAAAGAAGAAGGATGAGGAAAGCGGTTCGGCGGAGGTAGCGAAAAGCCATTTTGTCCGGTGCCGTTATTGCGGGCAGAAGAACTCTGTAAAGGCCGATTACCAGAATGGCTCGGCCAATTGCGGCCGGTGCAAACTGCCGTTGTCGAATGAGCCGCACAAGAAGTTTGCTGACCTGGGCAAGCATGAATATGTGCATCCGCTTGACAGCCGCGCCCTGGCCGCGCTGAAGGCGATCCCGGGCATAGACAGTGCGTTGAAAAAGCTGCTTGAGGTGACCGGCGAATCGGCCATTCGCGTGCTTTTCCTTGCTAGTTCGGTCAAAGTGACGCCAAAGCAGTGTCCCGACCTGCACGCAAAGCTCCAGATCGCCTGTACCACACTGGGCGTCGATATGCCGGATATGTTCATCCAGCAAAATCCGCTGGTGAACGCATTTACTGGAGGCGTCGAGAGGCCCGTGATAGTGCTGCATTCCGCACTCCTTGAACGTCTCAGCGAGGAAGAGACACTGGCGGTTATTGCTCACGAGGTCGGCCACATTCATGCCGAGCACGTTCTTTATCTTACGGCCGCCCGTCTGATGGAAGCGCTCGCCAACGCTTCGGCGGCGAAGCTGATCCCGGGATCGGAGATAATCAAGTTCATTCTGGCGGCGGGCATCAACAGCGCTCTGCTTGCGTGGGCCCGACGAGCGGAGTTGTCATGCGATCGCGCGGCATTGCTGGTCGTGCAGGACCCGCACGTGATCGGGCGGACGATGATGAAACTTGCAGGCGGGACCTTTGCTTCGAAGATCGATTACGATCAGTTCCTTGAACAGGGCCGCGAATTCCAGAAGAATTACGAAGAAAAGGCGCTCGATAAATTCTGGGCCAACATTATAAATGCCGGCCTTTCTCACCCGTTTCCGATATGGCGTGTATCTGAGATCCTTGAATGGGTCGAAAGCGGGCAATATGCCGAATTGATGAAAAAGAAGTGATGCAGGCTGTAGAAATTCCTCAACGGGCGAGGCGGTTATGATAATAATCCTCACCACAGTCCCCGACCGTGCGTTGGCAAACACACTTGCCAGCAAGTTGGTCGAGGAGCGTTTGGCGGCGTGCGTACAGATCCTTCCGCAAATGACGTCAGTGTACTATTGGGACGGCGAGGTCCAACGGGACGAAGAGCATCTCTTGTTGATAAAGACGCAAGAGGACAAGTACACCGAGATCGAGGATTTCATCAAGCAGAATCATACATACGACGCGCCTGAGATCGTTTCGCTCAGGACGGTACGCGTGTCGGATGACTATCGCACCTGGCTAGAGGGCTATTTGAACGGCTGATAAAAGACCCGGGACCGTAACGGATACTTTG
This sequence comes from Acidobacteriota bacterium, assembly GCA_963169175.1. Taxonomy (GTDB): domain Bacteria; phylum Acidobacteriota; class Blastocatellia; order Pyrinomonadales; family Pyrinomonadaceae; genus OLB17. Next base: position 5,135 of record CAUJFK010000245.1, read on the forward strand.
CAAGTAATTTCTTGCCGATCTCTTCTTCTTTGTGCTCTTTGCGTCTTCAACTTCGTGATCTTTGTGCTAAAACAAACCGTAAACACAAAGGCCGCAAAGAGCACTTACGATCCAATTGTTACACGCCGCCAGCAATGCGCAGGATCTGACATCCTGACAATGATGGATCGGACCTGCCTGCCGCTATCCAGTCACTTGTTTCGTACCGGCGCTGGATGTTTTCACGATAAAATCGACGACATCCTTTGGTGAATCGGTCAGATACAAAAGGCTGAGGTCTTCCGCGTTGATGTTTCCCTCGTTCAGCATCGTTGACGTTATCCACGCCAGCAGGCCGCGCCAGTATTGCGATCCAAAAAGTACGACCGGGAAGTTGCGGATCTTGCGGGTCTGGATCAGCGTCAATGCTTCGAACAGTTCATCCATCGTGCCAAAGCCGCCCGGAAAAATGATGTACGCGTTGCTGTATTTGATAAACATAGTCTTGCGCACCATGAAATATTTGAATGTCAGCGATTTGGTAAGGTACGGGTTTGGGACCTGTTCGAATGGGAGTTCAATATTGCATCCGACCGATGTTTTTCCGGCTTCAAAGGCACCTCGATTTGCGGCCTCCATAATTCCCGGTCCGCCGCCGGTTATAACTTCAAATCCATTCTCGGCCAAAAGCTTTGCAGTTTCGCGTGCGGCCTCATACATCGGATGATCTTCGTGTGTCCGGGCCGAGCCGAAGATCGAAATGCCGTGCGTGATCGTGGCAAGTTCATCAAATCCCGCGACGAACTCGCCCATAATGCGGAAAACGCGCCATGAATCCGAGGTCTTGAATTCATCCTCGGGTTCGGGCGAACGGAGCAGTATCTCATCATCCGTTAGCCGCCAGTACTCCGGGACCTTTTCCGCTTTGCGCGCCTCGGCCACAGTTTTCGGTTCGGCCGGCTTGGCCGCGTCCTTTTTCTTTTTCGGTTTGTCTGCTTGTGTTTCAGCCATTTCGATTTGGGATTTGGGATTTACGATTTGGGATTGAAGGCATCTAGATCCGCAATCCGCGATCACAAATCCGAGATCGCTAGATTCCCATGATGTTGTAGCCGCAATCGACGTAGATGGTCTCGCCGGTGATGCCGCTTGATAGGTCACTGACAAGAAAGAGTGCGGTGTTGCCGACCTCGGCCGCGGAGACATTGCGTTTGAGCGGAGATTTTTCGGCGACATAGCCGAGCAGTGTTCCCATATTTTTTACGCCGCGGGCAGAGAGCGTGTTGATCGGGCCGGCGCTGATAGCGTTGACGCGGATGTTTTGTTTGCCAAGATCTGCCGCAAGATAGCGTGTCGATGATTCAAGCGCGGCTTTTGCCACGCCCATCACATTATAATTTGAAACGACCTTTTCGGCCCCGTAATAGCTCATTGTCACGATGCTCCCGCCGTCTTTCATAAGCGGCGAAGCGGCCAAGGCGATCTGCGTCAGTGAAAATGCGCTGATCTCGAGGGCGGTGCGAAACGCGTCCCGCGTTGTCGTGACAAACTCGCCTTCGAGCGCCTCGCGCGGAGCAAAAGCGATCGAGTGGATGACGAAATCAAGCCTTCCGTATTTTTCGGCCACCGCCGCAAAGGCCGCATCGACCGCCGCCTGATCCGTCACATCGCACGGCACGACCAGTGAATCTTCCAAGTCGCCGGCAAGCTTCTCAACATTTTCCTGGAGCCTTTCACCCTGATAAGTGAATGCCAGCTTTGCTCCGCTGCCGGCACAGGCGGAAGCGCATGCCCAGGCAATAGATCGCTTGTTGGCGACACCGAAGATCATTCCTATTTTGTTTTCGAGCATATATTCGTCAAATCCGGAGATCGTATCGACCGGCTGATTTAACCATGGCCCTACCCTTCGGACGTTACTCAGTTACGTAGATCTTTTGAAGCGATTCAAAATCCAAAAGGCGAATATCAATGTCAACGGGCGTTTCTTCAAACCGCTGTTTCCCGAGTATTTTGCGAAGCTTGTCCTCATCCTCCGGTGTCATTTGGGTTACAAGCACCATCATCAGGCGAACCTTCATTCGCAGACCCGCGTCGGCAAATGCGGCCTTGACGCGTGCGATCTTTTTCATCATCGCATCAATCTTTTCCTGCCGGAGGTCCGGGACGACAAGGAACGAAACATCAATGCAATTTACCACATCGTTCTTGATCATCACGGCCTCGAACGGGGCCTTGCCGATAGTGATATGCCGGATCAGCGGGAAATTATCTTCCTGCTGTATCTGCCGCATAGCAAGGTCTTCGGCGACTATGTAGGCGGATTGGAGCTCGTGTGCCGGCTCGTCTCCCACCTCGAGGATGCTCGATAGCTCTAATACCTCAAGGCTCAGCGATTGCCGCTGCAGGTCCGGTTCGGCGTTTTGCCAGTCGATCCGCGTTCGGTCAGAATGTGCCGCGAACCTTCTTAAAAAAAGGCCGTTCTGCACCGAAAAGATCAAAGCCGCGGCGAGCGCAATAGCGGCCAGCCCCGCCTGAAGCCAACTTCCGGCGGTGACCAAAAGTACGAGCAGGATGAGCAGGGAAACGACGATCACTGCGGATGAAACTATCCAGGGCGTCGGCGATCGGCCTTGCGAAAAATAGTCCAGAGATGTTCCAAGCTGGTTTGCCATGCTTCAACGGTTCACGCTGCCGTCGCCGACCGTTCGAAGGGAATCTCGTCGAAATGGGTCATTTGCTTAAAGTCCCTGAATCGCTGATTTATCTCAGGATAATCCAGGGCGTCGACGCGTTCGGTACCAAATTTCTCGACATTAAATGACGCCATAACTGAACCGTAGATCATTGCACGTCGAAGCGTTTCGTCGCTCAGGTCGTTCTGGGCCGAAAGATAGCCCATAAATCCTCCCGCAAAGGTGTCGCCCGCCCCCGTGGGGTCGAAAACACTTTCAAGCGGATAGGCCGGTGCAGTGAAGTAATTGTCTTTCGTAAAAAGTGTCGCACCATATTCGCCGCGCTTGATCACGACCGCTTTCAGGCCAAGGCCCAGAATGTGTTTAGCCGCTTTATAGATACTCGGTTCATCGGTAAGCTGCCGGGCCTCGGCGTCGTTTATGATGATGCAGTCCACGACCTTTATGGTGTCGATGACCGCTTCTTTCATTGACGAGATCCAGAAATTCATCGTGTCCATGGCGACAAATTTGGCATTGGTGCACTGTTCGCGGACGCCTTTTTGCAGCATCGGCAGGATATTCGCGAGGAAGAGGAAGTCGGCATTTTTTGAGTTTTCAGACAATTTAGGGTC
>CAUJFK010000246.1 GCA_963169175.1 Acidobacteriota bacterium
TTCAGGCCGTCCAGTTCACGGCGGATCGCTTCGCGGTCAATTTCGGGTTCGGCGGCACGCGCTGTTTCTATCTGTTTTCGCTGCTTGTCGGAGAGTTTAAAATCATCGGGCACGCTGCGAATATCCAGGACGCCGAGATCGACCAACTCGGCGCATTTCTCATCTTTTAGGCGGCTGATGTGCCCTACGTTATAGACCGGAATGTCCTTGAAATGATGCCGGATAAAACCGCAATCGAGTTTTTGCGAGCAGTGAAGTTTTAGCTCGGGCACAGGCTGCGTCGTTAGATATTCGATCGCGGCCCGCGTTTTTTCGATCGTCTCATTCAGCTTTGCCGCAACCTCTGCCGTCACGTCGTGAATTTGCAGCAGTGTGTCGGGGTCGATCTCGCCGTTTCTGGTGTACGCCGTGTTTACCGTTATCAGGTATGTCTTCGCCACGCTGTGCCCAAGCATTTCCGCCGTCATTTTTTGGAAGGCAAGGTCGTCGTAATGTTCGGGCTTAACTTTTGAGCTGGACTTTACTTCATATATATAAAGCTCGCCGGTCGCGGGATCGGTGACCAAAATGTCTGTGCTGGTCGTGATGTGCCCGGTCGAAAAAATGCGGCCGAATTCGACAATGCCGTTTGCGCCGCCGTTGAAGATCGACATCTTTTTTGCAAGCTGGAGAATTTCAAATCCCTGCTGCCGAAGATGCTTTTGCAATAGCGGAATATCATCTTCCGTCGGCGCGGGCGAATGAAACGCGAGCCAGAATTCATTCGGGCAAGTGAGGTATTGGAGATAGGAGTTTTTTGTAAGCACAGAATTTTGTGTCAGGGGCGGCCGCTCACTGAAAGGGAGCAAGAATGTACATATTGTTTGTCGCCTTCAGCGACAGAACTTTTTGTTTTGCGTTCCTGGGGTTACATTCGCTTCGCTCATTCACCCCAGGCTTTATAGGTCGGTCGCCGTTGGCGACAAGAAACCGGTCGCTGCCGCTTGCGGTTCTGACAGGATAAAAAGAAACCGGTCGCTACTGCTTGCGGTTCTGACAAGAGAAAAAGAAACCGGTCGCTACCGCTTGCGGTTCTGACAAGAGAAAAAGAAACCGGTCGCTACCGCTTGCGGTTCTGACAGGAGAAAAAGGAACCGGTCGCTACCGCTTGCGGTTCTGACAAGAGAAAAGAAACCGGTCGCTACCGCTTGCGGTTCTGACAAGATGGCGGCGGCCGTCGTTGTTGGCGGCGGAAACTTGTCTTTAGGCGGCGGCCCTTGATCCGAGGACTTCGGCGATCGCCTGGCCGATGTCGGCGGGCGATTCTACAACGCGGATGCCGGCTTCGGCCAGCGCTTTCATCTTTTCAGCGGCCGTTCCTTTTCCGCCGGAGATAATTGCGCCGGCGTGGCCCATTCGGCGGCCGGGCGGGGCTGTTTGGCCGGCGATAAAGGCGACAATTGGTTTGGTAACGTTTTCTTTTGCAAATTCCGCGGCGTCTTCCTCTGCCGTTCCGCCGATCTCGCCGATCATAACTATCGCGTCGGTCTCATTATCTTCCTGAAAAAGCCTCAGCGCATCTGTGTGCGTTGTTCCAATTATCGGATCGCCGCCGATGCCGATCGCGGTCGATTGCCCAAGGCCGAGCGCCGTCAATTGGCCCACTGCCTCATAGGTCAATGTGCCTGAGCGTGAAACTACGCCGATGCGGCCTTCTTTATGAATATGTCCGGGCATGATCCCGATCTTGCATTTGCCGGGCGAGATGATGCCGGGGCAGTTTGGGCCGATCAGGCGCGTTTGGAACGCTGCCGTCCCGGCGGCGTCACTTGCCGGCGGGACGCCGGCGCCCCGCAAGAACTCTTTTGCCTTGACCATATCCGCCACCGGAATGCCTTCGGTAATGCAGACAACGACCGGGATACGTGCATCGGCCGCTTCCATAATGGCGTCGGCGGCAAATGCGGGCGGAACATAAATTACCGAAGCATTTGCACCCGTTTCGCGGACGGCGTCCGCCACCGTATTGAACACGGGAATTCCCTCGTGCGTAGTTCCGCCTTTTCCGGGCGTAACGCCGCCAACTACATTGGTCCCGTAATCGACCATTTGCAGCGTGTGAAATGTGCCTTCTTTTCCGGTAATGCCCTGAACGATCAGACGCGTATTCTTATCAACTAAGACGCTCAAAAGTTGTTTCTCCTGATACTGAGATCTTGCCGAATGGATCAGCCGAAAGTATATCACGGCGAACTAACGCAGCAAAAATTGCCGCGGAAATGCTTTTGCTGACGGCTAATCCCTGATACAAAAGAATTTATTTTTTTTCGCTTTGGCAAAAAAGCTTATAGACAACGCCCGTTTATTCTGATAATCTGCGGTCTAGGAGCCTTCACACTTCAAAACACATCTCAGGCACGAATCGCCCTTAACCCCCGGCTTTTGACATTTGTGTTCACCACGAGGATCAAGTTCAATGAATATTTTTCTACAAAAAATCTACCTTTTGCGCGTCGTTTCATCGTGCGCTTTGCTTGCCGTTCTATTTGCCGTTCCGGCGCTGGGCAGTACGGTCACCTTCGCCCAGTTCTTTGAACAGAACGGTACCCAGGATTTTGTTTGGACGAACAACGGCGGCATCAGCGGAACATTTTCCAACGTTGTCGGCGGCTCGCCGATCTGGTTTAGCTATCAGAACATTGCCGGCCTTCCAGCCGAGCTTCAGGGAATACAGATCGCTCACATGTCGGTAACGACAACGGCGTTTCAATCCGGCACCGTTGTCCTCAGCAACCTGAACCAGCCTCTTGACCAGGTGATCACGATCGATATAACGCGTGATACGCCCGCGTCACCCGGAACAGGCGGCGGAAACCGTACACGATTGCTAAGAGTTGTTATTTCACCGGCGATGAATAATCCGGCACTGATCGGAAACAACGGCGGCAACTCCGCAACTTTGTCGGCGACCACACCTGACCATATCGTTACCTTTTCATCGCATTTTATTTCGTTCGGCGCAACCACCGATCGAAATATGGCTTTGAGCTTTTCGTCCGTAACGCCGGCGCTCACGCTCGGAGCTGGAAGCTTCCTGCAATCAGTTACGGCGGCCGGTTCGGGAACATTTGCTTCGGACCCTGTGCCAAGCTATGGCGGCCCGACGGCGGCGGCGGTCAGGGTTGCGGGACGCGTCCTTCGGCCAAACGGCTCGCCGGCAAGAAATGCCCTCGTCCGCTTGACCGATCAGAACGGAGCGATGCGTTCGGTCCGCACAAGCGCTTTCGGATATTTTACATTTGAAGACATCCAGGCCGGCCAGGCGGTCGTCGTTTCTGTTATGTCAAAAATGTATCAATATCAGCCGCAGCTAATTTCGCTGAGCGATAGCGCAACCGACCTGACATTTATGCCTGTGAATTAAATTTGCCGGCAAGCATTTGCGATAAGAGGCCGTCCCGACCGGGGCGGCCTTTTTATTTTTGTGTGAAAGATCGAAATTCACCTGACTTGTTTTAGCCGCCAGAGATCGCCTGATGAACTGTGGAAATTGGATCACAAGTTCTTTCGTGCCCTTTGGGTCTTCAACTTTGCGGCCTTTGTGTTAAAAAACCCGCTTAACACAAAGGGCGCAAAGGGCAGACACAAAGTTCGCAAAAGAAAGACGTAATTTGAACGCGGATCAAGCGGATCGAGCGGATCAAGACGGATAGATCCGCAAATATCCGCCTGATCTGCCTGATCCGCGTTCAAAAAAGCCTTGTTGCCTCAGAACTTTAGACTTTTCAGCTACCTCCGATTGAAAAGATTCAACACTGGAATTTTTTTCACGAACACAGAACATTTTCGCAAGCCGTTTCGTTTCTAGCTTTGGTCACACGAACGCCGCCGCAAACTTTTTGTATCCAGCGGCGGTTCCGCGATATTTTTGCACGGCTGCGGGGACAGATTTTTAAGCTATGCGGCAGCTTTATTCCTTTTACTTTGACGCATTCTGGATCGCCACAAAATCGATCCTCGAACACAAACTGCGCGCCTTTCTTACGCTGATCGGCATAATCATTGGCGTTGCGGCGGTTGTCGTCGTCGGTGCGTCGATCGCCGGACTGAAAACATACGTTATCGGACAGGTTTCAAAAGTGCTCGGGTCAAATCATTTTATGATCACCCGCATGGCATTTATGAATAACCTCTCGGACGCGGAATTCGAACGCTATAACCGCATCCGCAAGGACGTGACCTGGGAAGAATACGAATATGTCCGCGATAATTGCCACCTTTGCTCATACGTCGGCGCCCAATGGAATGGCGGAACCGATCTGCAGGAAGGCACGGTGGAAATGCCGTCCGTCCGCGTGACCGGCGTGACCGCCAATATGTACGAGATCGAGGACAAGACGTTGTCCGAAGGCCGTTTTTTCTCGGCGGAGGAAGTTGCGCGTTCTGCCAAGGTCGTCGTTATCGGCAACGACGTAAAGGAAAAGTTCTTTGAATTCACTTCACCTATCGGAAAGACCGTCAAAGTTCGCGGAATTCCGCTGACAATTGTCGGCGTAGAACAGCAACGCGGCTCATTCTTTGGCCAGTCGCAGGACAGGCACCTTTATATGCCTGTGACGCTGTTCGGACAGATGTTTAACCGCACCGGCGGCCTTTCAGTTCACGGAAAAACGATCACGACAGAAAATTTTAAACCGGCGATCGAGGAAGCAGAGCTTTTGCTGAGGAATAAACGTCAGATCCTGGGCAGCGAAGAAAGCACATTCTCGGTCGTGAACGTCGATGAATTCAATTCGACAATGGACCAGATAACCGGAGCGATCGCGGCGGTAGTTATTCCGATCACGCTGATAATTTTGGTCGTCGGCGGAATTGTGGTGATGAACATTATGCTTGTTTCAGTGACCGAAAGAACATTCGAGGTCGGCCTGAGAAAAGCGATCGGAGCAACGCGGAAACAAATAATGCTCCAGTTTCTGATCGAGTCAGCATTGCTGTGCGTTGTAGGCGGTATTCTCGGCCTGCTGCTCGCCGCCGGGGCCACTCAGTTGGTCGGCTTTCTCCTCGGGATGACAATGACAATAACGTTGTTCTATGTCTTCCTGTCCGTCGGCGTTTCCAGCGGCATCGGGATAGTCGCGGGAATTTACCCAGCCTGGAAAGCCGCCAGACTGGACCCGATCGTGGCGCTGACAAAGAGTTGACGGAACGCTGGCGTCCCGCCGGCGAGTGGCATTTATGGCAAATACTGATCGACCAAAAGGCTGGCACGACCGCGGTTATCTTCCGCATTACGACGGCGGAGCAATCGCTCAGTTCATCACATGGCGCTTGCACGATTCACTTCCCCAGCCCGTCTTGGTACGCCTTAAGGAAGAACTAAAAATTCACGGCATTGAGAATATTACGCGCGAAACCTTAATTTTGGTTGAAGAATATTTGGACAAAGGTATCAGCGCGTGCAATTTGCGAAGACTCGATATCGCGGCAATGGTCCGGCAGGCATTCCTGTTTCATGCCAAGCGTAAATTTGATCTGTTTGCATGGGTGATAATACCCAATCATATTCACATTTTGCTACGTCCGCTGCCTGGAATACATTTGCACAAGATCATTCACTCGTTGAAATCGTTTACAGCCCATGAGGCAAACAAGATCCTGGACCGAACAGGCGCCTTTTGGATGCGGGAATACTTTGACCGCTATATCCGCGACGAGGAACATTTTCAGAAAGCGGTTAGATATATAGAAAGAAATCCGGTTAAGGCGGGATTATGCAAAGAACCTGCCGACTGGGAATTTAGCAGCGCTGCGGAACGCAAACGCCCGGCACGCCAGCGTCCCGCTGGCGAGTGAAAATTTGGAAGTCACAAGACTCGCCGTCGGGACGACGGCGTTCCGTTATGAGATTTACAACATCATTACCAGTCGAAGTTTTGAAGATGGCGTACGACAGTGTCGTGTCGCACAAATTCCGTTCGTTTCTTACAATTCTCGGCATTGTGGTCGGCATTTTGACGGCGGTGGTCGTTGCGTCGATCCTGGTCGGAATGCGGCAGAGCATTGTGGCGATGTTCGAAGAATACGGTACGAACAACGTATATCTTTTTCATCTTTCTACTGGCTTTGGCCCCAGCAATCGCGATGAGCGCAACCGCAAGGCCCTCACCATAGAGGACGCGAATGCTATCGTCGCGCAATCTTCAGCCGTAAACGATATTGCCTCCGTCGCCATCAACATCGGCTCATGGGGAACCGGATTTGACGATAACCTGATCTACGAAAACAAAAACTATCGCTGGGCAAAAACAGACGGAGTTTCACCTAACTATGACGGAGTTGCAAATGTAACTCTAAAAGAAGGCCGCTGGTTCACCGAGATGGACAATTATGAGCGGCGGAATGTACTTGTTCTTGGCGTAAATGCAGTTGACGCGCTTTTTGACGGAAAATCGGATGAGGCCATCGGAAAGGTTGTCCGAATGAACGGTGACACCTGGGAAATAATCGGTGTTGTCGAAAAGCGCAAGGCAGGCTTCTTTGGCGAGAATGAAGAGGACGAAAAGGTTTTCATGCCGTTTCGCACGGCGCGAAAGGTCGCCCCGACACGCGACGCAATGCTGTTGATCGCACAGGCAAAACCGGGCCGGTTAAATGACGCCGTCGAAGATATCGAAAGCATCCTGCGTGTCCGCCGTGAAGTAAAAACAGGCGAACCCAACAATTTTGACGTCAAGACAGCAGATAGCTTTATGGAACAGTTTGATGGAATGATCGCCGGCATCGGTGCCGCCGCCATCGCCATCTCGTGTCTCGGACTGCTCGTCGGTGGCATCGGTGTAATGAATATTATGTTGGTTTCGGTAACCGAGAGAACAAAAGAGATAGGTATCCGAAAGGCAATTGGCGCTACTCGCGGAGCGATCGTATTTCAGTTTCTTTCAGAAGCAATGGCCTTGACGCTTCTTGGCGGACTGATAGGAATTGTCCTTTCACTTGGCATCAGTAATCTGATACTTCTGCTGCTGCCTTCCCTGCCCGCTAAGGTCGAGTTGTGGATGATCGTTCTATCGCTGGGAGTGTCTATTGGTATTGGATTAATTTTTGGGGTATTGCCTGCACGAAAAGCGGCAAATCTCGACCCGATCGAATGTCTGAGGTACGAATAGTGGGCCAACGCAATATTCCTATTGATTTTACAGCCGACCTAATGTATAAAACACGTACGATTTGAGATCTAGTACGATTCCATTCGGCTGCGGCATTGCCGAGGCCTTTCCGAAGCCGCCGGAATTCACGATGGAACCAAAGCCCCCGATTGGAGGTCGTGATGAGAAGACCAATTTATCTCCTAACATTTGCCAGCTGCCTTGATCCCGACAAAGCGCGAGATACTTGTCGCGGAAACTCTTAACCGGTACGAATGTCTCAGGCCGTCGGCCGAAACAGAATCTGCCTCTGACATCTTTCAAAAGAACCGCCGTTCGAATTGATCTTGCCCGGGCATCGGGTGAGTCATTTACGTGTCCGAGAGTTCAATGCTCTCTCCGTATCGCGGCACCACAACATTCCAGCCGAACCTTTCACGAATATGTTCTGCCATTGCCTTCGCGGCATCTGGCTCGCCGTGCGTTGTAAAAACTATCTTTGGCGTCGTGGGCAGGCCGCTCAGCCATTGAAGCACGGCTTTCCAATCGGCGTGGGCCGAAAAACCTTCAACCCGTTCGACATGGCAGTGAACGGGCACCCAATTCTTCATTATCCGCACCTCTTGCTCGCCTTCCAGCACTCGCCGTCCGGTCGTCCCGGCCGCCTGGTAGCCGACGAAAATTATCGTTGCATTCTCATCAGGAAGTATCCGCAACGCATGATGCAGAACGCGCCCGCCGGTGATCATTCCCGAGGCCGAAACAATAATTCGCGGCCCGTGCATTGAGTTAAGGCGTTTAGATTCCTCACGCGATGAGGCAGTGCTCATGGATGTTGTTCGCAGCGGATGACGCTTCTTTGCAAGGATCGAGGCGTATTCCTCATCGTGCTCTTCGTTCCAGCGGTTATAAACCTGTGTTGACTGTGCCGCCATTGGCGAATCGACAACGACGGGCAATACAGGAATGCGCTTTTCTTCCTCAAGTTCGCGAATAAGATAGAGCACCTCCTGCGTCCGGCCAACGGCAAACGCCGGGATAAGGATCGGACCGCTGCGCTTCGCCGCTTCGTTAATAATGCGTGCCATCTGCGTCGCCGAATCGACATCGCCATGCAGGCGGTTGCCATACGTGGATTCGACCATCAAATAATCGCAGTCCGGCGGCGGTGCCGGGTCTTTCACGATCGGCTGATCGTAGTGGCCAAGATCGCCGGAGAAAAGAAAACGAATCGGCGTGGTATCGACGCCGGAACGCGGGCGTTCCATTTCGACGAGTACCAGGCTCGCTCCCATTATGTGGCCCGCAACCCGAAAGCTCGCCTTGAAATATTCGCAAACATCAATGGGCACCGCGTTGTTCGGCACGGGTTCAAGCAGCTTCAATGCTTCCCGTGCATCGTTCTCGTCGTAGAGCGGTAGGGCAGGCGTATGCCGGGTCAGCTGATGCCGGTTGCGATAATCGGCCTCTTCCTCTTGCAGCCGCCCGGAATCAGGCAGAAGTATCTTCAACAGGTCGGCGGTCGCCCGTGAAGTAAAGACCGGCCCGCGATAGCCGAGTTTTACCACTCGCGGCAAAAAGCCGGTATGGTCGATATGGGCATGAGTTATCAATATTGCGTCAAGCGAATCTACATCAAATGGCAGGTCCTCCCAATTCCGTTCGCGCAATTCGCGCTCGCCCTGGAACAGCCCGCAGTCAACCAGTACGCTCCGGCCTTCGTGCTCAAGCAAATATTTTGAACCCGTGACCGTCCCAACGCCGCCATAGAATGTGATCTTTGTCATGCACAACCAATGTACAACGGCGCGGTTCAGAGTCCAAAGGACCAAGGACAAAGGACTAATTCACATATTCCTTCGGAAACCAAAGTACACCGGAGGGCGCTTCGGATTTTGCCTGCCGTTTTCGCTGCTGGGCAGCGCGGAGAAGTTGGTCGGTGGTCTCGCCGTCCTGCCAGAATGTTGCCCAGCCAATGTTTAGGGCAACGGAAACGCCTTCGCCATTCGCTATCTCGAACTCTTCTTTCAGGAAGCCTGCCTTAATTCTTTCAATTATCTCAAACGCGACCTTCTCAGAAGCAGTCGGCAGAACAACACTGAATTCATCACTGACCGTGCGGGCAAGAAAATCCATTTTCCGAAGGTTTTCGCCGATCCGCTGGCCGGCAAATTCCAGCATTCGGTCGCCGACAGCATGACCAAGCATCGAATTGACCGCGCCAAAATCGCGAATATCGATCGCCAACACCGTTAATGGCCGATCTTCGCGGTGGCGGAGCGATTCGGCCAATTGGTTCTCAAGCACCATGAAAAACGCTCGCTCATTCGGCAGCCCGGTCAGCGGATCGGTCAATGCACTGGACAAAGAACGCTCGAACGCCAGCGAACTGCGGAAGATGGGCGTTACATGGTCACTGATCGCAACCAGAAGTTTCATCGTATCTTCATCCGATCCGATGATGCCGTCAGTAAACAATTGGTAAACAGCAAAAACGCTTCCGCCCTGAAGAAGCGGGATCGCCGCCGACGACGCAAATCCACTCACCCGTTCGGCGCCAAGTGCCGCGATGTCAGGGCCCAGCCTGTTATTTATCTCGATGCTCCCGCTTGCCAGTGCCCTGCCGGCCAACCCGTCGGAGATCGGTATCTCAAGCCCGCGAAACAGGTCTGACCTGGAACCGTCGAAGTTGACAAATCTTAATTTCTCCTGCGCCTCGTCCGGAACTACCAAGGCGGCCGCCGAAAGCGGAAAGATCTCGCCGATACGGCTTGAAACAAGCCTGAACATATCGGCTGAGTTAAGCGCGGTACCGAAAACCTCATTGGCCTCATCGAGCGCGACAAGCCGGTCCTCGATCTCATCAAAAATGTTCTCCGGGACCGCCGGGCTTTCGGAGAGATGCCGCGTCTCCGGCCTGCTCGATCGGAACTGGCCTGACATCACGCAGGCGGCCGCAAAGAGTACGGCCACGATTGCAGTGACGATTATCCCAAGCCCGCCAATATTGGTCGCAGCGACAAAATATGTAATGGCAATGGCGACGAGGCCTGCACCGATCGGAATTCGCGCGACAGCCTGGCCGTCAGGCTTTTGCCCCTCGGTAACGGAGGTTCCGAGACTGTTCATAGTTGATGTAAATTTGGCCAGTATGAGGCGGCAGAAACGAGGTATGCGCTTGAAAATCCAGCACCATTTTGAGGATAGCGTTCCTGGCTTCGTTCAGTCAACAGAATATTTCTCACGGAACAGGCAGCCGAAGGTTTATTCAAGGCAGGCAACTTTTCTTAGCAGCATCTTGTTTCGGATGTTTCGTGTTCTCACTTCGTCCGTTTCGTGGTTCAGGGTCCGCCTCCTTCACCCGCGACAGGCACGGATCAAGAAAAGAAAACCATGAAACGCGCCCTCGAGGCCGAAATTCGTTAACATTATTTATAGCTTGGCATTTCGGAGAAAATGACGATTTAGCCCGCATTTAGGGCAAAAACCTAAATATTTCTTCAAAAACAGATTTTTTTTCTGATTTTTGAGTTGACTAAGCGGGTTTTGCTCATTATATTGTCCAATGTTCCAAAAATTAATGGTTGGGACAAGGCTGTGCCTTGGTACGGTCGTTAGTAAAAATAAGTTAACTTATTCTTTGAGAAAGACAGGAGATCAACAGAACAATGAGAAAAATTATTGCACTTTCAGCCCTTTTGGCCCTCGGTGCTCTTGGAATGGCTTGCGGCGAAGCTGCAACAAACAATGCTTCGAACGCAAATGCTAACCGCGCAAATGCTACGAACTCGATCGCAAACGCGATGAACTCGGCAGCGAATGCCGCGAACACCGCCGCGAACACGATGGCGAATGCAGCGAATCATGTTGCTAATGCCGCGAACACGGTTGCTAACGCCGCTTCGAACGCTACCAAACCGGCAGCGAACTCGACGACAAGCAACAGCGCTGCCAACAGCAACGCAAACCACAAATAATTGGCTGGCTGAATTAAGCCAAGGCAAAAAGGCGTTGTCCGCGGACAACGCCTTTTTGCTTTATATCTTGGAATCGACAAGCAGCCCCACCAGTTCCGCAGGGCCGGTCACGGGTTGTTGACACACAAAGTTCTCACACACATAGGCTGTCGCCTTTCCACCGGCTATCTCGCGCCCTTCAAGCAGCGGCAGTGTCCCGTCATTTTGCGTTCCCGCAGGCACAACTACCTTGGCCGGCAGAAAGTGCGACCATAGTTCGCTCTCGAGCGCGTTTCCAGGCTCGCCCACGATCACCACTTCCTTGACATCGGCAAGGTCGAATTCCGCCGCAGCAAGGGCCCGACCAAACCCTTGCGGGTAACGCCTGATCTGCGACGCCGCAACGCGTAGCGCCGCGAGGCCAAATCGCTCAAAGCGTTCATCACCATAGAATTTGGCAAGCCTCAAAAGCACATCCGCCGCGACCGAGTTTCCGGATGGCGTTGCATTGTCGAAAAGGTCCTTGTTCCGAACGATCAGTTCTTCGTGATCATTTGACGTGAAGAAGAATCCGCCGCCGTCCGCATCCCAGAATTCGGTTATCATCGCTTCGGCCAGTTCTTTAGCTTTCGATAAATACAGTATTTCGCCGGAA
Organism: Acidobacteriota bacterium; assembly: GCA_963169175.1. Taxonomy (GTDB): domain Bacteria; phylum Acidobacteriota; class Blastocatellia; order Pyrinomonadales; family Pyrinomonadaceae; genus OLB17. Next base: position 11,739 of record CAUJFK010000246.1, read on the forward strand.
ACCTGAAACAGCTCGATCAACCCGTCCGCAAGGTTTGCGTAGTCTTCGATATAGCCGTTCAACTTTGCCGTTCCGTCTTTCCAGGTACGAAGGACGATGTCGGCTCCCCTTCTTGCCAGGGAAGGGTGTCCTCCTTGGGCGGACGGGGTGGTTCTCGGCTGCTCCCCATTCGATCTGAGAGGAGGCTTGGACGACGTTTCGGCCGCGATTGGGAGAACCACCCCTCCTTCGTAAGGAAGGGAGCTGGTCAGCAAATTCTCCAACAAGAAATTCGCATTGCGCTTGGCGACGTCGCGGTATTCGTCATGTTCAAGTACCGCCGCGGCCTCGGCAAACGCGGCGAGCATCATGCCATTCCAGGCTGTTAAAACCTTCTCATCACGAAACGGCTTTATGCGGGCTTCGCGTGCCGCAAACAAACGAGAGCGCATTTCCGTAAGCCGTGCTTCGTCGATCTTATCCTTGCCTTGCACGCCAAATTCCCGGTTCGGAATACTGCTCCCTTCGAAGTTTCCATCGGCCGTAATGTCATAATTTTCGTTGAAGGCATTGCCGTCCGCCTCGCCCAAAACCGCGATCACCTCGTCCGGTGTCCAGACAAAGAACTTCCCTTCTTCGCCCTCGCTGTCGGCATCCTGCGATGAATAGAAGCCGCCCGAACTATCGAGCATTTCGCGTCGGACATACTCCAGGGTTTCGATCGCAATGTTACGGAAAGACCCGGCCTGTTCCCGCTCGGCGACATCGTCTGAATGCCTGCCAGCTTGATAAAGGTGCAGATAGACCCGAACGAGTTGCGCGTTGTCATAGAGCATCTTCTCAAA
>CAUJFK010000247.1 GCA_963169175.1 Acidobacteriota bacterium
CGTCCCAATATTCACATGCGGCTTTGACCGGTCAAATTTTTCCTTGCTCATCGTCTTTCTTATCATCCTCTGTCCGAAAAACTTTATTTTGTCGGTTTTTGCGACAAAATAACGTTTGTCGGACGTTACTGGAGCCCAAGGCGGGATTTGAACCCGCGACCTCATCCTTACCAAGGATGCGCTCTACCCCTGAGCTACTTGGGCAAAACTGTCAAAAAAACCCTTGGTAACAATTTGGAGCGGGAGACGAGACTCGAACTCGCGACATTCAGCTTGGAAGGCTGACGCTCTACCAACTGAGCTACTCCCGCAACCTGATCTTGGATCTCGGATTTGCGATTGCGGATCGAAAATCCGGGTCAGCCCGGCGGGCAACCGCATCTTCTTCGATCCAAAATCTAAAATCCGCAATCCAAAATCGACATGGTGCATGGGGTAGGATTTGAACCTACGTAGGAAATTAATCCGACGGGTTTACAGCCCGTTGCCTTTGACCGCTCGACCACCCATGCCTATCAATTGTATGCTATCAGCCCAATTCTTGAGCTAATTAGCAAATTTCCAATAATAGCTGAGGTTTGTCATTCTTGCAAGCCCGCATACGGTTAGCCTAAAACTTGGCCGGGGCTTGTCCAAAGTGTGTTTGGATCGACGGAAGATTCTCGATTCGCGGGTTTGTTTCTGGTTTCGTGCCTTTCGCGCGTGGTAAAGCCGTGCCGCTGGACCACGAAACAGGCGAAAACAAGGCACGAAAACCCACAGAATAACAAACCGCGGCACGGTGCCTAGCTTAAATAAACCCAGCTCACTTGTCTGGCGGCTATGGGGATCGAACCCTAAGGAATTTCAGCTTTCCGACCTGGAGCAAAACGCCGTCGCCCGACACATCGACCTCGGCGTTGGCAGCCGACGCCCTTTCGCCGTTTACCTTTACGCCGCCCTGGTCGATCAACCGACGGGCTTCGCCTTTTGAAGCGGCAAGGCTGACCTCGACCAGCAGATCGGCAAGGCGATGGACCGAGCCCTCGACCGTGCGTTCTTCTATTTCATCAGGCACTTCCTTTTTGACAAATCGCCGCTCGAATTCTTCCGCCGCCTCGTCAGCGGCGTCGGAGCCGTGAAAGTCTTTAATGATCGATCTAGCCAGCCTGACTTTCAAGTCCCGCGGATTTTTACCGCCTTCAATTTCCGATCTCAAATTTGAAATTTCGGATATTGAAAGGTCGGTCAGCAGTTCGTAATATCGCCACATCAGTTCGTCGCTGATCGACATCACTTTGCCGAACATATCGTTCGGCGGCTCATTGATGCCGATGTAGTTATTCAGCGATTTCGACATCTTGTTCACGCCGTCCAGCCCTTCGAGCAAGGGCGTGGTGATTATCACCTGCGGTTCCTGTGCGTATTCACGCTGCAGATTGCGGCCCATCAGTAGATTGAATTTCTGGTCCGTTCCGCCAAGCTCAACATCCGCCTCGAGCGCGACCGAATCGTAACCCTGCACCAGCGGATACAGCAGTTCATGCAGCGAGATCGGCTTTTCTTCGGCCATCCGCTTTGTAAAATCGTCGCGTTCGAGTATCTGCTTGACAGTCGTCTTCGCGCAGAGTTTTATAAAGTCGGCCGCGCCGAATTTGTCCATCCACTCGCCGTTGAACCGCAGCTCCGTTTTCTCGGGATCAAGCAGCTTGAACATCTGTGCCTTATACGTTTCGGCGTTCGCGTTTATCTCCTCACGCGACAACGGCGGCCGCGTCACGTTCTTTCCCGAAGGGTCGCCGATCATCCCCGTAAAATCGCCGATCAAAAAAATAACCGTATGCCCCAGGTCCTGAAACGCCTTCAGCTTCCGGATCACCACCGTATGCCCAATATGAATATCCGGCGCCGTCGGATCCAACCCCAACTTCACCCGCAAAGGCTTACCCAACTTAGCGGCACGCTCCAACTTCTTCCGCAAATCATCCTCACGGATCAAATCGACCGTTCCCTTCTTCAAAAGTGACAACTGCTCGTCAATGGTCATAAGCAGATAATTGTACGCAACACCTGCCCCCATCCGCTACCCCGCATTCAGCTTGTCCTATTTCTTGGTACAACCCACGACACCTCCAAGCGCACCCGCCACAACCCCCGACTTCCCCGACGTCACATACCCAACAACCGACTCGCCATCGCCGCCAAACCAATATTCAATCCCGGGATTTACGATCTGAAAACAAGTAGTATTCCAGCCGTGTTTGAGGACAAGTTCGCGGGCGCCTGAAAATTCTGCTTTATGAGCGATCATGACTGCGGCTTGACTACTTCAAAACGATTATCGCGCATCGATGCAATGTGCCTCGGGGAATATCAGGTGAGGCTATTTCGTGAATTTCGTATCTGCTTTCGTGCATTTTCGTGGTCCAGTCACGGCTTCGCCACCACGAACGACACGAAAAAAGAACAAAAGTACACGAAACAACGGAGCTTGACCAAACCCTAAAGTACACGATTAGCCCCAGCATTTAAGGAACCTGCAGTACAGCACTAATTGCTGCTCGACAGCACCGTCTTAAACGCCATTTTTGCTAATTTCCATGTTCTGTCCCAGTCGATCTTGCCGTTTTCGTCGCGGCCCATAAGTTTGTTGACGAAGAGTTTGCGGAAGTCGGCGCCTTCGCGGCGGAGCATGAATTCTTTGGCGTACGGTTTGGCGGTTTCGAAGAAATTAAATTCGGGGTCGGTGATGATGCCGATGCCTTCGAGCGTCATCAGGGCACGCATTATGTATGTGAAATTTGACGGCAGGCGGAACGGATAATCGTACATCACATCCGCGAGGTCGTAGGTCAGTTCCTTGAAATTTACGTCCTTTAGTTTCAGGTTCAGATGAAACTCGAACATTTTCTCGACCACCGGCCGGACGATGTTCGGGTTCGTGCCGGGCTTGAGAAAATCGAGCGCGATCAGGTCGTCCGCAATACCGCCCGGGTCTTTGGCGACAACATGGAAAAACGCGTCGATCATCTTTGATTGCAGCTCAGGCGTTATGCGGCCGACCATTCCGAAATCGAAGAACGCAAGCCGTCCGTCGGGCATTACGAGCAAATTGCCGGGATGCGGATCGGCGTGGAAAAAGCCGTCTTCGAGAAGCTGTTTCAGATAGGTTTTTATGAGCAGCCGGTTTACCTTCGCGGGCGAAACGCCGAGACGTTCCTGTTCTTCCAGATCGGTCACCTTTGTGCCGTGGATAAACTCCATCGTCAGCACTTTTGAAGTGGTAAAATCCCAATAGATCGTTGGAACGTGGATGTTCGCCCAATTCTTAAAACTTTCGCGGAATCGTTCGGCGTTGTGTCCTTCGGCCTCGTAATCCATCTCTTCGTGGATGGTCACGTCAAACTCGCGAAGCATGCCCGACCAATCGGCGTTCTCGTTCAATTGCGGAAAGCGTTCGGCAAACGCCGCTACCTTTCGCAGAATGCCGAGATCGCCTTTGATTATCGCCTCCAGATTTGGCCGCTGGACCTTGACCGCGACCTCTTCGCCGGTGTGCAAACGGGCGCGATAGACCTGGCCGAGCGATGCCGCGGCGACCGGTTCAAGCTCGAACTCGGCGTATGCTTCGTTGATCTTGCGGCCGAGGTCCTTTTCTATACGCGCAAACGCGATCTCATTCGGAAACGGCGGTACGCTGTCCTGCAATTCGCCGAGAGCTTTGACAAACGGCAGCGGCAAAAGATCGGGCCGGGTGCCCATCGACTGGCCCATTTTAATAAACGTCGGCCCAAGCTCGATCAGCTTATCCTTTAGCCAAACTGCCTGCTTTTCCTGATGCGCTTCCTTGTGCGATTCATTTCCGAGGAAAATCCGTCGGAGCCCGAGCATGAAAATGTGAAGAAACCACATTCGCAAAGCAAATAGCTTTTCACCATAGACCGCCAGCCGCGTAAGTCGTTCAGCCTTTTCCATCCGCTTCTGCTCATGTTTGAGCTGGTGAGCGCGATGCATTTCATATTGGTCGAGATAAAGGTAAAGCGACAGCATCGCGATCACACGCGTAACGCTGAACAGCCGCAGATATCCGCGAATTCCGATATAACGACGGCCCACTTCTGTTTCGATCGCGGAAAGCTGACGCTCTTCGGCGATCATCGCTTCGTTCGTCACGTTCTTTGCGGCCGAAAGCGAATCCGTCCGCGCCATCGGCCGCGAACCGTTAGCCCCATTTACGGGTAACAAAGCAGTCTTTTCCGCCGCCAAACCACGTTTTTCCAATACTTCGTTCATCCAAAACCTATATTATTAAATACCTCACATAAAGCGGATCGACCCGACGCATAAGCCCGCGCGTAAGCAATGGCTAACATCCAACGTGAGCATCCAAAATGCAGAAGCCCACGTGTGAACAAGGGCTTAACACCCGGCTTGAGCATTAAGCCCCTGCTAACGCGCAGGCTTCTTCATTGAAAGCTGCGGCAAACGATCCCTTAGTTTTCAATCGGCTGTCCGAATTGAGGCAAACAGCCGTTGTTGTCAAATGCGGCAAATTCGCGCATGCCGTATTCAACATTTTCGATGTCGTAACCGACGCTGGCTTTGTCCTGAGTTCGTATTCTTCATTTAGGTTTATGGAAGAATTTCGAACGCATCGCAGTGCGCCGGACGGAAAATGCCGAAGTGCCGGCGATCAACGGTAAGTATTTTTCGAATATTCAGCCGCTCAGCCATTGCTACGATACAGGCATCCACGAAATCAATATTGGCGTCATTGTATTTGCGAAGTATCTCGGCCGTCCGAACGTAATCTTGGTCGACTGGATATTCAATTTCGAGGTTTGATCCCGGGAGACTTTCAATAAAATCACTTGTGGCATTATGGCCAATTCTGCGGTGAAGTAGCTATGCGATCTCGGTGATAGCCGGCCCCGGAAGTATTAAGCGCTCCGTCTCGGCAATCAACGTAGCTTCGGTTACTCTTGTATGCAAATTGTCTTTTCCATTAAGCTGGGCAAAGACGAAGCCCGAATCCAAAATATATGCCACAGCCTAATTCCTGCCCAAAGAATTTTCGCCCAACTCCGCCCTCATGATATCCGATGCCCTTTCGGCAGTGTCTTCGTCGCCACCATAAAACATCCCGGCCATTTCAGAAAGTTTTCTTCGCCCATTTGACCTATTCGGTTCACGCGCGAGACCTTCTTCGATCATTACACCAGCGAGATCGGCGACATCCTTCCCTTGTTGACGCGCAATTTCCCGGAGTTTTGACTCTGTCTTTTCTGAAAGATTTATATTCATACGATCAACCTCACAGCAAATCTAACATATTCCTTACGCCCTCGTGGCGGAAATAGTTCAATGCGGTTCGCGTGTCTTTCTCGATCTGTGCCTTTAACTCTGCTATTCCGTTGAACTTACGCTCGTCGCGAATGCGGTGGAGGAAGCGTACTCGGAGGACGTCGCCGTAGAGGTCTGAGTCAAAATCGAAAAGATAGGTTTCAATTGACGGCTCGGCTTGCGTTTCAAATGTGGGCCGCACGCCGATGTTCGTTATGCTCCGCCGCCATGTGCCGTTGACGAGCGTCGCGGTCGCATAAACTCCGAATTTCGGGATGACGCGATTGTGAGGTTTCAGGTTCGCGGTCGGGAATCCGATCGTATGGCCGCGACGGTTGCCGCGGACGACTACGCCCTCAACGCCATACGGCCGCCCGAGCATTCGGCGGGTGAGATTTACACGGCCTTCGACGAGAAGTTTACGAATTTCGGACGAGCTTATCCTTTGACCGCGCAGCTGCACCTCCGGCACTTCATCAGCAAAAAAGCCAAGCTCGCCGCTCATTTTTTTCAGCAGTTCGATATTGCCGCCGCGGCCTTTGCCAAAAGCAAATCCTTTGCCGAGATAGACCTCTTTCGCCTGCAAACGATCGTGCAAAATGCCGCTCAAGAATTCTTCGGCCGGTGTCGAGGCAAAGTCGCTGGTGAACGGGATCACGATCGCCTGTTCAATTCCCAGCACTTCAAAATTCGCCAGTCTTTGATCGAGCGTCTGCAGTAATGGCGGAGCGGTTTCGGGGTGAAGCACGGCACGCGGATGCGGATCGAACGTGATCGCCGTCGGCACTGCGTTGACGGCCTTTGCCCGCTCGGCGACGGTTTGCATTATAAGCTGATGGCCAAGATGCAGTCCATCAAAAACGCCAAGCGTCAAAACCGTCGGCCGTTGAATATTAGCGTTCTCGGTTCCGTGAAAGATCTTCATAATCAGCCATGCAGAGCTTCGATAAACTGTTCCGGTTCGTCGATCACGATCCTTATATTCGACACCCGTTTTTCGAAACCGTAAACGCCAAAGACTGAAACAGGTTCGGTCAGATCGATCCTCACATTGGCCTGCGACATCGCGCCCAGCGGTAAGAGATCGAAAGTCTCCCGGTCTCCGGGCGATGCAAGCGAAACCATTTCGACGCGGACAATTTGGTCGCGGCTGATAACCATATCACCCAAAATGCCGCATTGGAGCCGAATTTCGCTGTCCGTGATCTCTATCGGCCTGAGCCGAATGGCCTTCAAATGAGCGAACACCTGAAAGGCGAAATAAATGCTCAATGCCGTCGTCAGCCAGGCAGCCGTTGGGCTCCAAAGTGAAAGAAGCATATGCAGAACGACCGTTTCCACCGCAAGAACAGAAAGGAAAACTACGAGCAAGGTTTGTGCCCCTGATCGGCGGTGATATGAAAATCCTCCGTTTTCCGGCGTCTTCCACTTGAGAAACGCGATGGCAAAGATGCCGATCTCGAACGCCGCCGCACGGGCCGCGAACGCCGGTTTCAATTCGCGGACAATTGCCAACCGAAGGGTTTCCATTAGATCGCTACGGGTCCGACTTTCATCCAAATACACGCGCCGCGTTCTGAAAATGCGGAACCCGAGATAGCCGAGTACGACAAGTTCGACAGCCGGAACGCCGAACATGATGACAATATTAAAAAAGCCCCGATGCTCATCAGGCAATACGGCGGCGCCGGCCAGTACACATGCAATGAAAACAGGAACGGTTGTTACGCTCGGCACTGCGGAACCACGAATGAGAAAATAATAAACAACCGGAAGGGTGATGACGATATCGATGGCGGCGGCAGTCGCAAGCACACTGGAACCGGAAACGGCCGGGCTAAATGCGATCATCATCACAGATGCTGCCAGTACGGCAAAAAAGCCAGCCTTGATCGTCCAGTGCGAAGTAAGGTTAAGAGTTGCGCTCATCGTGTTTAAGCCGCATCAAGTCGAGCATTACGCCCGTACCAATGCGCAGGCTTCGGCCTTCAATCGCCCAAATGCCGGCCCGTTTGAAGATAGTTTCGCACATAGTCGGCAACGGCTGAATCTAGCGGCGTGATGTCGGCGGCATAACCTGCTTCCCGAAGCTGCGACAGGTTTGCCTGCGTGTGATATTGATAACAGTCGCGAAGGTGTTCGGGCATATCGATGTATTCGATATTTGGCGGCATATCGAGGGCATTGAAGATCGCGACGGCAAGTTCGTTCCACGCCTGCATCCGGCCCGACCCGATGTTGAAAAGGCCGCCCGATCGAGCGTGATCGTTTGAAAGTTCCGTTCCCGGCATAAACGACAGCGTCATATCGACCGCGTCCTTTACATAAACAAAATCGCGGCCAAACTCGCCGTCTTTGTATTCTGGACTTGCGCTCTTGAACAGTTGAAGTTTTCCGGTTTGGTTTATCTGATCGAACGCCTTGTTCACCAACGAACGCATATCGCCTTTGTGATTTTCGTTCGGGCCAAAAACGTTGAAATATTTCAACCCGACAATGCGTTCGAACATCCCGTTCCGGGCGGCATACTGGTCAAACAGATGCTTTGAATAACCATAAACATTCAACGGCCGCAGCGATGACAGATTGTCCGTCCCGTCCTCCATTCCCGCCGACCCATCGCCATAAGTCGCGGCCGACGAGGCATAAATAAAGCGAATGTCATGCTCGACCGACCAGTTGCAAAGCTTTGCCGAGTAGCTGTAGTTGTTCTTCATCATAAGCGCAGAATCGCGCTCAGTTGTGGATGAACATGCTCCTAAATGAAAAACGACCGATGGGCAAAAGAGGTTAAGGCCGCTCAAAAACTCGTCAGCATCGATAAACTCCTCAAACTTGAGAGGAGCCAGATTCTTCCATTTGTCGGTTTCATCCATCCGGTCGACGATCAGAATGTTGTCATACCCCAATTCATTCAGCCGCCAAACGACCGCACTCCCAATAAACCCGGCCCCGCCAGTAACGATTATTCTGGATGAAGTCATAAGATTAGATGATACCAGTGGAGTGAGGCCCGCGCACCCTTAAGACCGACGAAAGCGAGAGATTTAGCCAGATGAGCCCATTATTCGGCGAGCGAAGAAAACTGATAAGCTAGAGCTATTCCAAATATGAACGAAAATTCGATGGAGTCTGACTCCA
>CAUJFK010000248.1 GCA_963169175.1 Acidobacteriota bacterium
TCCAGCAAACTGTCTGTTGATGTGGATGAAAGTCGACTCCAATGTATAATCTCATTGCGGTTTCTCCTTTCTTCAACAAACGAAGAACTTTTTTTCCAACGTCAGTTTACACTGAAGGAGAAACCGTCTTTATAACATCAATACGAATTGAGAACACGAAGCAGCCGAAAAGAAGCCGCGAAAACCGACGAAACAAAATGGCCGGAGATTTATCTTGTTGGTCCTAGCTCGCCGGGAAATAGACGTTCCTCTATTGAGGTTTCCTAAAGAAGGTGTATTATCATAGGAAAGTCGGGCGAACCATTGAACGCCCGACGCGCTTGAATCACCCAGAATCATCACGGAACTTTGTCGATAGTTGCACCAGCATTTGCGGCTTAACGGCTGATAGCCAGCCTGAACGAATCGCATTTGGCCGGATTGCCGGAAATTTTCACTCCACTCTCACCCAAGATTTGCTCTATGCCCAAATCCTTAAAGGTACTTGTTGTTGGTGGTTCCAATCAGGATGTCGCGCGGTTGCGCAGCTATCTCGAAGACAACGGAATCGATCTTCTACTGACCAGCGCCAACACCTCGAATGGTTTTACAACCGCGGTCGTTTCCAATACCTGGGACTGCGTGATCGCGTTTGCCGTGATCGATGGCTTTGGTGCCCTTGATGCATATGCATTGCTTAAAGAGGCGCGCTGCAGCCTTCCGATGATCGTCACAAGGGCCGCGGGAGCTAAGTTCGAAGCTGTCAAGACCGTGTCGTTCGTTGACGAAGGCTACAACATAAGCGACGAAGGCCGACCGCTTGTACAGGCCTTGGAACCGGTGCCCCGTAACGTTAAGCGCTCCTGCGAACTCTCCAGCGCCGAGGTAAGCCGAAAGGTGCGCCTCGAGGTCATGCGCGCTGGATTGGGCTCGAGAAGGCTCAGCGAATATCTTCCCAAGGTCCACTCAGCTATCAGGCAGGCACTCGACGTCGAGAACTGCTCGGTCCTTTTGCGCGACCCGCTCACTGGCCGGACGGATTTCGAATATTGGGCGGATATCCGGGAATGTCAACCACTTCCTGATAGCGATGTCCGCGGCCTGACCGATCATGTGCTCCTTACGGGCGAGCCGTTGATAATAAATAAAGAATCCCGAACGGCTATCGGAGAATCGACAGAGATAGTACGCAACGCTCAACCGTGGGCCTCATGGATCGGAGTACCGCTGAGCACCTCATCTCGTCCGTGCGGAGTACTCGCACTTCACGAGTATGACGAGAGCGCATCGTTTGGCGTCGAGGACATCCGGTTTCTCTCACTTGTAGCAGACCAGGTCTCCATCGCGATCGAACGTCAGCGTTCGGAACAGGCATTGATCGCTTCGGAAGAGCGATATCGGGACATGGTCGAGAATGCGATCGATATCATCTACGTCCATGACCTGAACGGGAATTTCATCTCAGTGAATGCCGCCGCCGAACGAATAACCGGCTATCCGCGTTCGGAAATTCTGCGGATGAATATGGCCCAGATCGTCGCCCCTGAATTTCTGGAGCGAACGAGGGAGATGCTGGCGGAAAAGCTGGGCGGTAAGCCGGTCACGGCTTACGACGTCGAGATACTTGCAAAAGGCGGCCGACGTGTAACGCTCGAGATAAACTCACGTCTAATGTACGCAAACGGATCGCCGGCCGGAGTGCAGGGGATCGCTCGCGACATTACGGAGAAGAAACTGCTCGAAGACCAGTATCGCCAGTCACAAAAACTTGAAGCCATCGGGCTTTTAGCGGGCGGCATTTCGCACGATTTCAATAACCTCTTGATGGCCATCACCGGCTATAGCGAAATTACACTTGCCAAAATGGCCCCGGATGATCCATTGCGGCCGAACATTGAAGGGATCAGGGACACTGGCGAACGCGCGGCGGCACTGACACAACGGCTGCTCGCGTTTAGCCGGAAACAGGTCCTGAAGCCGGTCGTCCATGGCCTGAACTCGGTGATCCTGAGCATGGACAAACTGCTCAGCCGTATCGTGCGTGAAGATATTGAATTCCGAATGGAACTTGATGACGATCTTAGGAACATCAATGCGGATCCGGGCCAGATCGAACAGGTTATCATCAACCTTGCGATCAATGCTCAAGATGCAATGCCAAGCGGCGGACGTTTAACGATAAAAACTGAAAACGTGCAGAGTGAGTTGCCGGACAACGGCATCGAGCATTTTGTAAAAATGACTATCTCTGATTCCGGTGACGGTATTGACGAGAAGATCATCGACCGTGTCTTTGAGCCGTTTTTTACGACCAAGGAATTTGGGAAAGGCTCGGGGCTTGGCCTTGCCACGGTACATGGAATTGTCACCCAATCCGGTGGTGAAATATCTGTCCGCAGTGCGAAAGGGCAGGGGACAAATTTTGAGATACTGCTTCCCGCGGCAGAGGCTGCACCTGATTTTCAAGAGTGGCCATCAAAGAATTTCGAAGAGCTTTCCGGTACCGAAACCGTTCTGCTTGTTGAGGACGACAATTCAGTTCGGCGCCTGGTCGGCGATGTGCTTGTGCACAAGGGCTATGCGGTCCTCGAAGCCTCCAATGGAGAAGAGGCCCTAAGGATATGCGAAGAGCATCCAGAGGCTATAGACCTGCTCCTGACGGACCTTGTGATGCCGAGGATGAGTGGTATCGAATTAACCGGAAAGGTCACAGTTCTTCACCCGGAGGCAAAGCCGCTGGTCATGACAGGCTATGCGGGTTCGCTGGAACTTAGCGAGATCGTTCCCAATTTTAGGGCTGCGTATATTGAAAAACCATTCACGCCTGAAATGCTTGCCCGAAAGGTCCGTGAGGTCCTGGAGTCGGCGGAGGCGGCCGCCCGCATTCCGGCCGCAGAACATCAAGGCTTGAGCGACGGCGCGATCCATTAGAAACTGATCGGGCAGCTATCCTTGCCCGTTAAGTCTCAGCCGTCCCCGGTTCTGAGATGTGATACGGATCATGAAGCTCAACGGGCGGAGCTTTGTGACGGAACCTCATATTGAGGAATTCAACCAGCACCGAGAACGCCATCGCGAAATAAATGTAGCCCTTCGGAATATGCTGATGCAGCCCTTCGGCGATCAGCGTCACACCGATCAGAAGCAGAAACGCAAGGGCAAGCATCTTTATTGTCGGATGCCGCTGTACAAATGCTCCGATCGGGCCGGCAAACAGCATCATAGCGATGATCGAGACGACGACGGCAGCGATCATTATCCAAATTCCCGCCGGGCCATGGCCGCCCTCCTCAACGGGCTTTGAGCTGACCATTCCGACCGCCGTAATGACCGAATCGAGGGAAAAAACGATATCCAGTGCAGTGATCTGTACGATCACGCTGACAAATCCTGAATAGACCTTTTTCGCCGAATGTCCTTGCTCGCCTTCCAGCGAACCATGGATCTCATGCGTCGATTTGGCTATCAGAAACAAGCCGCCAATGAGCAGGATAAGGTCACGCCCGGAAACGCCCTGCTTGAAGACCGTGAACAGCGGCTCGGTCAAACCCATCACCCAGGTCAGCGAGAACAGCAGGATCACCCGCATCACAAGTGCAAGTGAAAGCCCGATAAATCGCGCCCTCGGCTGTTGCTCGGCCGGAAGTTTGCCGGACAGGATCGAAATGAAAATTACATTATCGATCCCGAGCACGAGCTCAAGCACGGCCAGGGTCAGGAACGCAATCCAAAGATTTGGGTCAAAGAGAAATTCCATTTGTTATTGTCTCGATCGGAGTTCTGCTGCATTCTAACACGATTTTCAACGGCGAGATTCGCCCCGGCCGTATTCCAGCAAGCTTCTGCATCGCGCGGGACCTATCGTTTGTAGGCCAACCGGCCGGCAACAAATGCGGCAACCGCAGCGCCTTGAAAGGTCCATCCATCGAAAGGAGAGTTTTTTGATTTCGACCGCGAATCCGCGTTTCGGTAGGTCCACGTCAGGCTTGGGTCTATCACCGTGACGTCGGCGATCGAACCCGGTTTTAGCGTTCCGCGTCCTTCCAGCCCGAGGATCTTTGCGGGGTTCGCGGAACACAATTCAACAAGGCGTTCCAGGCCGATCACACCTTTGTGGACCAGTTCATTGAAGGCGAGGCCGATAGCGGTTTCAAGGCCGGTGATCCCAAATGGCGCACGATCATATTCAAGTGATTTCTCATCGGCGTGATGCGGCGCGTGGTCGGTTGCGATTGCGTCGATCGTTCCATCCTTGATGGCTTCGAGCAAGGCCTCGAGGTGTTCCTCACTTCGCAATGGCGGTGCCATTTTTGTGTTTGTGTCATATGGAACACGGATGTCGGTCTGTGTCTCTCCGGAATTGCGGCCGGAGGTCCGCGTTCCATCAACTGCCCTATCAGTCAATGTAAAATGATGCGGCGTTACTTCGCACGTGACCCTTATGCCCTCGTTTTTTGCACGCCGGATAGCCTCGATCGCGCCTTTTGTTGAAACGTGAGCGATATGAATGTGCGTACCGGTTTCCTTTGCGAGGAGGATATCCCGAACAACATCAATGTCTTCTGCAAGCGCAGGCATGCCTTTCAGGCCGAGCAAAAGCGAGACACGGCCCTCATGCATCACGCCGCCGCTCGAAAGCGATTTGTCCTCGCAATGATCGATAACGGGTAGGCCGAAATCGCGTGCATACTGCATTGCCCGCCGCATTATTCCGGCACTTGGCACCGGCCGGCCATCGTCCGAGACCGCGACCGCACCTGCGGCTTTCATCTCGCCCATTTCAGCAAGTTCCGAGCCGTCCGATGATTTTGTGATCGCTCCGATCGGGAAAACATTTGCAAGTCCAGCCCGCTCGGCCTGCTCGATCATGTAGCGCGTTATCGCCGCGTTATCATTGACCGGGTTCGTGTTGGGCATAGGGCAAACCGATGTCCATCCGCCCGCTACCGCCGCCGCACATCCGGATGCGATAGTTTCCTTATGCTCCTGCCCCGGTTCGCGCAAGTGGACATGCATGTCGATAAAGCCGGGAGCAACAAGCAGGCCAGACGCGTCGAAAACCTCAGCATCGTTCGGAGCTGCTTCGCCCGGTCGCAGCCACGCGGTGACCTTGCCGTCCTCGATCAGCACGGACATGCCAGTGTTTTCAGGAGCGGCCGGATCTATCAGATGTCCGTTTGCGATTAGAAGTTTCATAATGGAACGCGGGCGTCACACCGGCGAGACGCCGGCGTTCCGATCATCACAAACGAACGACAGCACCTCCGGTTGCCAGATAGAGCACAGCCATTCTTACAGTCACACCGTACTTTACCTGATCCAAAATTAATGAGCGTGAGCTGTCTGCTACTTCCGATGATATTTCGATGCCGCGGTTCATCGGCCCGGGATGGAGAACAATTACATCCTTTTTTGCCAGGCCTAATCGGTCGTTAGTCAGGCCATAGTGGATAGCGTACTCACGCAAGGTCGGGAAATAAGCCGAATCTTGTCGTTCGCGTTGGATTCGGAGGATCATTACTACATCCGCTCCGCGGATCGCGTCTTCGACATGACCGCAGACGGTCAGCAAGCCAGAACCACCTGCGTTGCCGGGTGGGTTCTGTTGCTCGCCGTCGGTTGCGGAACCCACCCGCTCACGCAGGTGGTTCTGACTGATCAGGTGCTCAAGATCCTTGGGCACCAACGTTCCCGGCCCTGCCACTTTTACTTTTGCTCCGAGTTTTGTCAGCAAATGAATATTCGATCTCGCGACTCTGCTGTGGATGATGTCGCCGATGATGGCGACGTTCAGTCCCTCGATCTTTTTCTTGTGCTCGCGGATGGTCATCGCATCAAGCAACGCCTGCGTCGGATGTTCGTTCGCCCCATCACCCGCGTTGATGATCGCGGCCTTGCTCACTCTTGCAAGCTGATGCGGCACGCCGGCACTGGAATGGCGGACAACGATGCAATCAGGCTGCATTGCATCGAGATTCAAGGCTGTGTCGAGAAGCGTCTCGCCTTTGCTTACGCTCGACGACGAGACACTGATGTTTACGGCATCGGCCGAAAGGCGTTTTGCGGCAAGCTCAAATGACGTCCGCGTCCGCGTCGAGTTCTCAAACAAAAGATTGCTAACCGTCTTGCCGCGAAGTGCGGGGACCTTTTTTATCTCGCGCGTATCGATCTCACGGAAATTTTCGGCCGTGTCGAGAATGCCGTTGATCTCCGCGGCCGAAAGGGTGCGGATGCCGAGCAGATCCCATCTACGAAAAGGTTTTTCCATCTAATTGCAGAAGTCGAGCATACTAAAAAAGCAAGGCATTTAACCTTGCTTTGAAGCCGAAACCAACGTCTGAGCCACGATCGGCGGGACCTGCAGCGGATAGAACATATCCGAATTGTACAGATAATCCTCGCCGTCTTCATCGATCACTCGAAGCCCACCCAATTTTTCAGCGGCCTTATCAGGTATGATCCGATATAGCTTGCCAACCTCCAGCGATGCGGCAAAGCCCTCGTTCGTAAGACAAACTACAAATTGCGGTGTCTTCATAAATCAATCAAGGAAAGGGAACTTGATCTTCAGATCTCGCTTTCCAACGCCGTGAGCTTCGTACCAATGAACCTCAGCCAACCTAAACGTGGCGTCTATCAGTTTAACAGTTGCAACGCCCTTTTTCTTTCGCCAGCGGCCTCTTCCATACTTTTACTCAAAGGAGGTAGAATCCGTATCGAGTTGCCTGACGCGATCGTTTCAAGCTTTCGATCTTACTAACGATCTCGAATTTCATGGCCGTTCGAAAATTCCGACCGCTTCAACGTTGTCGTATTCCTTCAACATAACCCGGATGATCTCGGTCTGTTTAGTTGGAACGACCTTGCCGATAAAATCCGCCTGGATCGGCAGTTCACGATGTTCGCGGCCTCGATCGATCAGGACGGCAAGCTGGACCTTTCGCGGGCGACCAAAATCCATTAGCTGGTCCATTGCGGCGCGGATAGTTCGGCCGGTATAAAGTACATCATCCACAAGGACGACGATCTTGCCGTCAACATCTTCGTTAAGCTCGGTCCGATTAACTATCGGGTTGGCCCCGACGGTCGAGAGATCGTCACGGTAGAGCGTAATATCAATAATGCCGTAGATCGGCCGGACGCCTTCAAGCGTTTCGATCTTGTCAACTATCCGCTCAGCCAGCGGAACGCCGCGGCGGCGTATGCCGACTATATACAAGTCCTTGGCACCATGATTTTCCTCAACTATCTCAGAGGCTAGTCGCGATATCGCCCGTTTGATGCGGGCACTGTCCATTATTCGGGATTTTTCAACCAGGGTGCTTTCGTCTGCCATTGGATGCAAATCGTAACAAAGAGCGGTCGAAAGTTCAAAGAAGAGCGTCCACTTTAGATTTCGTTCGCTGTTTCCATTAACATAGCGGGTTTGGCATGTCGAAACTTTTCGAAAAACTGCTGCGTCCGATTCTGTTCCGCCTGGATGCCGAGATCGCACACGAGGCGGGGATGAAGTTCCTCCGTGGCGGTTTAGGCAGCGAAACGGCGCAGCGGATCGCATACGAACGTTACGGTTATGATTTTCCCAATGAGATCGAACGGTTCGGACTGAAATTTAAGAATCCTATCGGCATTGCCGCGGGCTTTGATAAGAACGCCCGCGTGGTTAACCAGCTTGCGTCGCTTGGTTTTGGCTTCGTCGAGGTCGGAACGGTAACTTTTCGCCCGCAGACGGGGAATGAAAAACCGCGAATGTTCAGACTCCCCGCGGACAGTGCGTTGATCAATAGGCTGGGCTTCAACAACGACGGTGCTGAGGCGATTGCAGAACGCCTTTCAAAGCTTAAGCCTGACTGCATTGTTGGCGTCAACATTGGGAAGAATAAGGACGTGCCGAACGAAGAGGCAGTTGAAAATTATCTTGCTACGCTTGATCTGATACATCCTTTTGCGGATTACATCACGGTCAACATCTCATCACCGAACACGCCGAACCTTCGCGAACTTCAACGGGCAGAAAGTTTGGATGAGCTGCTTAGCTCCCTTCAAAAACGCAATCACGAGTTGGGCCCAAAGCCGCTTTTAGTAAAGATCGCGCCGGACCTGGATGATGCGGGTATCGAATCAGCCGTCGATATTTGTTTACAGCATCGGGCCGCGGGAATGATAGCGACAAACACAACCATTTCGAGGGCCGGTTTGCGGAGCCCAAATGTAGATAAGATGGGGCCTGGAGGCCTAAGCGGGCGTCCCTTGATGGAACGGTCGAGCGAGGTCGTCGCGAAGATCTACCGCTACTCGAACGGGAGAATGCCGGTCGTTGGCGTCGGCGGGATCTTTACCGGCGATAACGCTTTCGAAAAGATCACAGCAGGGGCGTCTCTCGTGCAGGCTTACACAGGTTTCGTCTATGGCGGGCCGTCGTTTGCCCACAAACTTAATGTGCGACTAGCGGATCTGCTGACGCGGGCAGAGTTTCCGACCCTGGATGCGGCCATCGGAAGCCAGACAGATCGGTTTGTTGGTAAAGACCCGAACGAACCTCAGATGCCGTAATTTCCGTTTGACACGTCGCTTTCAAACCGTATAATTAGAACTTTTGCCTTTTGAGTTGTTTGAAAGAGCGTTTTATCCTGAAGTTGATGATCGTCGATGTTACAAAGATCGAAGGCCCTGTAATGCCCGTCAGCTTCTTGGCGGAAGCGGGCCAGATTGCCCTGGATATGCCAAATTACCGGATCGCCGGGCCGGTCTCAATTGGCGGAGAGATCGAAAGGCACATTGTATCGATCGAGGTCCGGGGCAAGATTGGCGGTAAGGTAACGATCGATTGTACACGTTGCGTACGGCCCGTCGAGCAGCCCTTATCGATCGATTTCGATGTCGAATATTTGACCGAAGGCAGGCTTGGCAGCGATGGCGAACATGAAATAGGCAGTGCAGATCTTGGAACGGACGAGCTTGATGGAAATACTCTTGACCTCACGCAGCTAGCCCGTGAACAGATATTGTTGAACATACCGGAGCAGTTTCTTTGCCGTGAAGACTGCAAAGGCCTTTGTGAAAAATGCGGTGAGAACCGCAATCTGGTAGATTGTATCTGCGGCCAGGATGATATAGATCCCCGCTGGGCCGCTCTTAAGAATTTGAAATAGCCGCGAAGAGGCGCAAAAGGCGCAAAACTTTCGGCAGATCGTGAAGTAATAATACGAAGATACGCGAAAGCCGAGTTCCTTTTTATGTGAATTTTGCGCCTTTTCGCGGCGAATAGTTAGAGGTTAATATGCCAAATCCAAAACGAAGACATTCACACTCGCGCACGCGACAGCGTCGGGCCCATGATGCGCTGAAAACACCGCAGTTTTATATCGACAAGGACAGCGGGGAAGCTCGGCAGCCGCACCGAATCGATGCCAAGACCGGGATGTATAAGGGCCGCCAGATACTCGATGTCAAAGAAACTGAATAGAGTTTTGAAATTCTTTAATTTTTAAGTTCTAATTCTTGTCAATGACTAACCAAAACGCGGGCATCATCGGGATGGGGCACGCTTATCCGGAAGGTATTCTAACCAACGCCGACCTGGAAAAGATCGTGGAAACCTCGGACGAATGGATAACCACGCGGACGGGCATAAAGCAGCGCCACAAGGCAGCCGATAACGAGTACACGTCGCAGTTCGGCACTGCCGCGGCAAAGCAGGCCATTGAAAGGGCCGGCCTTAAACCCGAAGACATCGACCTCATCGTCTGCGCGACCACAACACCTGACCAGATCATGCCCTCGACCGGTGCTTTGATACAAGCGCAGCTTGGAGCGGTCAATGCAGCCGGAATGGACGTTTTCGCGGCATGTTCCGGGTTTATTTACGGCATCACGATGGTCGAATCGATGATTCGCACGGGGCAGATCAAATACGCAGTGGTCATCGGGGCCGAGGTGCTGACGAAATACGTCGATTATACCGACCGCGGAACATGTGTGATATTTGGCGACGGCGCCGGTGCGGCGGTCTTGGGGCCGGTTCCGGAAGGAAAGGGAATCCTCGCGACAAAGATCAAGTCGGACGGCCGTTACGAAGAACAGCTTTACTGCCCGGCGGGCGGCACAAAACTCGGGACAACGCACGCGACGATAGACGATCGGATGCACTACTTCAAAATGAAAGGCAACGAGCTTTTCAAGGTGGCGGTGCGTTCGATGGCTGATATTTCGGCGGAGATGTTGGAAAAAGCAGGATATTCGGTCGATGATGTGGATATTGTTATCCCGCATCAGGCGAACCAGCGAATTACGGATGCTGTCGCGTCGCGGCTTGGTGTAGCGGAAGGGAAGGTTTATTCGAATATAGCTGAGCATGGAAATACCTCGTCCGCCTCGATCCCTATCGCAATGGACGAATGTATTGAATCCGGCAAGATCAAAGAAGGAAGCCTTGTGCTGCTGACCGCCTTTGGCGGCGGTGTAACCTGGGGCGGCACTGTGCTCAGGTTTTAAGTCAAAACCACCCCGCGTGAGCGGGGTGGTTCTGACTTAAAAAAACAGCCGCTAACGCAGGGCGGTACCGACTTGAGGCGGCGAAGCACGTTAGGATGACAAAAGTCGCATACATTTTCCCCGGCCAGGGCTCGCAATCGGTTGGGATGGGGAAGGACCTCTTTGATAATTTTGCCGCCGCTCGTGCGGTATTTGACCAAGCTGACGAGGCCCTCGGGTTTTCGCTGTCACAAATGTGCTTTTCGGGCGATGAGGCCGACCTGCAGTTGACCGCGAATACGCAGCCGGCGATCCTGACGGCCTCAGTTGCCGCCTTTCGGGCGATGGAGTCCGAAGGCTTTGGAAAACCTGATCTCGCCGCGGGCCACAGCCTTGGCGAGTACTCGGCATTGGTTGCGGCGGGCGTTCTCGATTTTGCGGATGCGGTACGGACCGTGAGAAAACGCGGGACGTATATGCAGGAGGCAGTTCCTTTCGGTGTGGGCGCGATGGCGGCCATTCTCGGATCGGATCTTGCCGCCGTTGAAGAGGGTTGTGCAGAGGCCGCCGAAGGCCAGGTCTGTTTGCCGGCGAACATCAATTCGCCCGGCCAGATCGTCATCGCGGGAAATACCGAGGCCGTTGACCGTGCGTGTGAGATATTGAAAGCAAAAGGAGCAAGGAGAGCGATCAGGTTGAATGTGTCTGCGCCGTTCCATTGCTCATTGATGATGCCGGCCCAAGAAAGGCTTGCGGCTGACCTGGCGGAGATCAACTACGGTGAGTTTGCATTCCCGATCCTTCACAATGTCGATGCTGCGGTCAATACCGACCCGCTGGTCGTTGCGGGAAAGTTAACGGAACAGGTCTCATCGCCCGTCCGCTGGCTGCAAAGCATTGACGCGATGGCGGGAGCGGGCATTGAGAGATTTATCGAGGTCGGGCCGGGCAAGGTGCTGACAGGTTTGGTGCGGCAAATAAAAAAGGATGCCGTTTATGCCAACGTCGAAAACGCTGAAAGTTTAAGAAATACATTAGAATTGCAATAAACAACCGAAAAGAGGAGAACTTAAATGTCAGAAGTCCAGGATAAGATCAAGCAGATCATTGTTGACGAATTGGGTGTGGATGAAGCGGAAGTTACTGAAAATGCACGCTTCATCGAAGATCTTGGTGCAGACTCGTTGGATCTAGTTGAACTCGTAATGCGTTTTGAAGAGGAATTCGACATTGAGATACCTGACGAAGACGCCGAGAAGATCCAGAGCGTTCGCGATGCGTACGCATACGTGGAACAGCACAAGAGCTAGAGCAGTGTTCGGTGGCAGTGGCCCGAGCGATCAGTACCGAGATTGGAACAGATCATAGCGGACGACAGGTTAACGGTCTTTCGAATTCACTGGCCGAGAAACTTGACCTGACCACTAACCACCGACTACTGACCACTGTTTATGAAAAGACGCGTTGTAGTTACAGGCCTCGGGTTGATCACGGCATGCGGGAACGACGTGCCGACGACCTGGGCCGCGATGCTGGCGGGAGCAAATGGTGCGGACTATATCAAGAAGTTCGACACCGAGAAGTTTCCCGTTCAGTTCGCGTGCGAGGTGAAAGGCTTTGATCCGCTAAGCTTCCTGGACAAGAAGGAAGCGCGGCGGATGGGAGCTTTTACTCATTTTGCCCTGGCGGCCTCGGACGAGGCAATGAAAGACAGCGGCCTTGTGATCGACAGCTCGAATGCTGAAATGGTCGGGACGTATATCAGCTCCGGCATCGGCGATTTCTGGGCTATCGAACGTGAACACGAGAAGCTGCTCAATTCGGGGCCAGACCGTGTATCACCATTCTTTATTGTCTCGGCGATCGTGAACCTGGCGGCAGGGAACGTGTCGATCCGGCACGGGGCCAAAGGCCCGAATTCTGCTACGGCAACGGCGTGTTCGGCCGGCGCACACGCAATCGGCGACAGTTTTCGCCTGATCGAACGCGGTGATGCCGACGCGATGATCTGCGGTGGAGCGGAAAGCGCGATAACGCCAATGTCTGTCGCGGGCTTTGCCTCGATGCGGGCACTTTCGACGCGCAACGATGATCCGAAGCACGCGTCGCGCCCGTTCGATGCTGGGCGCGACGGGTTCGTCATTGGCGAAGGCTCGGGAATTTTGATCCTCGAAGAACTTGAGTTTGCAAAGGCCCGCGGTGCGAAGATATACGCCGAGATCGTTGGCTACGGAATGAGCGGTGATGCGTTTCATGTCACCATGCCCGATGAGACCGGGTCCGGAGCTATTCGCGTCATGCAGCGTGCGATCAAGGACGCCGGCATCACACCTGAACAGATCGGGTATGTGAATGCCCACGGAACATCGACACCGTACAACGACAAGTTTGAGACAATGGCGATCAAGCAGGTCTTTGGCGACCATGCTAAGAACGCGCTGGCGGTCAGTTCTACGAAATCGATGACCGGCCATGCGCTTGGGGCTGCCGGCGGGATCGAAGCCGTTCTTTCCGTGCTTGCGATCCATGATAAAAAGCTGCCGCCGACGATCAATTATGAGTTTCCTGATCCCGAATGTGATCTGGATTACGTCCCGAACACGGCCCGCGGCGCTGAAGTAGAATATGCGTTGTCGAACAGCTTCGGGTTTGGCGGCACAAATGCGTGCTTGATATTCAAGCGGTATGAAGGGTAACGTACGAATTAGCGAGTTTAGGTATGACGGGAGTTATAGAATTAGAAACAGTCAACGAGACGCCTGAAACCGATACCTGGATAATGCGTGTTCCTGACCACGTATGCGGCCGCGAAGGATTTGTTCGCGGTACGCTGGTGAGTATGACCATTAAAGATGGTGGTATTCAATCAAGGTTTATAAAACCGCCCTCTGAAATGTTTCAGGAAACGAGTAAAATACTTTTCGAAAAGAACAGGAAACTTTACGAAAGATTAAAACAGATAGGTGACTGATGTTTATTACATAGACATTGATGAAGCCGTTTGGTCGCACTTCTAGTTGATGTGGTCGTGGGACGAAACATATTTTGGTATTGACTGAATTGAGCTGATTGAATCCGCACTGACTCGCCCCCAATTTGCAGCCCAATATCAGGATGCCGATCTTATTGAGCAGGCTGCCACCCTTTGTTATGGCCTTATTAAGAATCATCCGTGGCGCGGCGGAAATAAGCGAACTGCCACTCATTTGATGGAACATTTTCTTTTGTTGAACGGAATTGAGCTTACTTACGATCTCGAAGAAATGTTACTTCTTGCTCTTTCGGTTGAAGCGGACGACTGTAAGGTTGGCGAGATAGCTCAATGGCTTCGAGAGCATATGAGTTGATATGAAGAAAAACTTTTTGGCGATTGAGAAATACAAAGAAAAACCAAAATGATCCTTATACTTTATTGAACTAAAGTTTGAAGTTAGTTGTAAATAGCCGAGTGAAAACTCACTCAATTTGTGGCTATAACTCTTTTCTATAGTATGAAGATAATTGTTCTAATGAAGCAGGTCGCGAATAAAGACGCGGTCTTGCGTATTTCCGCCGATGAGAAGTGGATCAACGAGGCGGACGTTGCCCAGCAGACGAACGAATCGGACGGTTATGCCCTGGAAGAGGCATTGCGGATGAAGGAAGCAAAGGGCGAAGGCGAGGTGATCGTTTGCTCGCTTGGGCCGCAGAGCGCAAAGACCGTTATCAAGGACGCACTTGCACGCGGCGCCGACCGGGCGGTCCACGTTGTTGTTGACGATTCGAAAACGCTTTCGCCATATCAGATCGCGGCTGCTATCGTCGATGCCATCCGTGAGGAAAACGCGGACCTTGTGTTCGCCGGCCTCCAGTCGGACGATTCCAGCTTTGGGCAGACGGGTGTGATCCTCGCCGAACTGCTCGGCATTCCGCACGCGACCATCGTGATCGAGGTTGACCGATCAAAACTTAATGGAACGGTCCGCCTAAAACGCGAACTGGAAAGCGGCTGGTATCAATGGTTTACGTATCAAACGCCCGCTCTCTTGACCATTCAGTCCGGTATTTCGCAGATCCGCTATGCCTCTTTGAAAGGCATCATGGCCGCAAAGAAAAAGGAGATCCGCGATGTGGCCCCGACGATAGCCGATCTCGCCGGCAAGCAAACTATACAGAAGGTCTATCTACCGCTGAAAACAAAGCAGACACAATTGCTAGGCAATGGCGACGCAAAGGCGGGCGCGGTCGAACTGGTCGAGAAGCTTAAGGTCGAAGTTAGGGTTATATAGTTGAGTTTCTCCGATTGCGGTTGGCGGCCAGGCTATGTGCCCGCAGAGCCGCAAAGACGCAGAATAGTCGAAATAAGATCTATGATCCTAGTATTTATCGAACACAAAGATTGCGTTCTTAACAAAACATCGCTCGAAGCGGTTGCGGCGGCACAGGCGATAGGAAAAGACCTTGGCCTGAAGGCAACGGCTGTCATACCCTGCGGGTCCGGCGAGTGCACGCTTGCCCAGGAGATCGCCGGTTACGATCTGGAAAAAGTGATCGTTGCGAAAAGCGAGAAGCTGGGAACCTACACTCCCGACGGCTATGCCGATGCGTGGGAGCAGGTCATCAAAGCGACGAATCCTCAGTACGTCGTCATGTCCCATACATACCAGGTACGGGACTTTGCTCCGAAGGTAGCGGCACGTCTTGGACGTGAGGTTGTGGGCGACGTAATTCGCTATCGTGCGGAAGGCGGGAAACTGGTTCTTACACGTCGTATCTTTCTGGGCAAACTCGATGCCGATGTGACCGTCGGCGGCGAGGCGCCATATTTCGTGACTTTCCAGTCGGGATCGTTCCGCGGTGAGAATGCCGCAAAGGGAAGTGCGGCGGTCGAAACGATGGATGTTAGCGTCGGCGACCTTCGGATGACTCCGGAAGCGCCGTTCCAGGAGGCAAAGGCCTCGGTCGATCTGACAAAGAGCGAGATCATCGTTGCGGTCGGGCGCGGCATCAAGTCGCAGGAAAACATCGCGGTTGCTCAGCAATTGGCAGATGTTCTCGGTGCCGATCTTGCCGCCTCACGTCCGATCTGCGATAACGATTGGCTGCCGATCGACCGGCAGATAGGCTCATCCGGCCAAACCGTTGCCCCAAAGGTCTATATTGCTCTCGGAATATCTGGAGCCATCCAGCACATTGTTGGAATGAAGAACGCAGGCACGATCGTCGCGATAAATAAGGACGCCGAGGCCCCTATCTTCGACATTGCGGATTACGGGATAGTCGGCGATCTGTTTGAGGCAGTGCCGGTCATGGTCGAAGAGATCAAGAAAGCGAACGGTTAGGTAACTTTTCTCTAGGAATTAGAATTGGCCCGGTTTCGAAATGATCGAGATCGGGCCTTTTCTATTTTGTCGCTCGGCTTACTGGGCCGCTGCCCTGCGCACTGCGTTCAACATTGCTTGTTTTGAATCCGCAACAAACTGCTTCTGCAGATATCTTGCATATGGAGAACCAAGCCGGGCCAGCGGGTGCGTTGGCCGCGAGAATGAGTAAAGGTCGTAAAACACCTCGCCGGTCGTTCCGTCGAGTTCGACCAAAAAGCGTTCTTCACCCGATTCGGCATGATCGGCAAGCGTCCCGTAGGTAAACCCGAATCGATTTGGCTCGTCGATCGTGTAAACGATCCGAGCGGCGTTCAGGCTATAAAAACCCAGATGCCGTGCCATCATCGCGACGTTGCGGCCTTCCTCGATCGGCGTATCCGGCCAGCAGATGCCGCACCAGCCGAGGTCGAACATTTTCCAGCCTCTTACCGCTTGCTTGGCGTGCTCCCACGCCCTGTCACCGTTGCCGCTCAGGATGCGGCTATGATCGTAATAAGAATAGCCGCCCGGCAATTCGCCTCGTGTCGCCCCGATGTCGGGGTAGGAGAAAGACAGCCGCGCGGCCGAATCGAGAAATTCATTTATCTGGGTCCTATCAGGTTTTGAGAAGTAGAACATAGCCGAATGGTCCGCGTGTAAAATGTAACACGGAACGGACCGGACGGCCTTCTGCCACCCAGAATGCCGCATTCGACAGGCTTGGTTTTAGGCCTCGTATTGAGGTTATTCGCAATATTTGTCTGTGATCTGGCGGAAATGGTATCCCATCGCGGCCAGCGTGAGGCCGTGGGCAAAGTGCTGCGAATGGTGCCGGATGAGGCGATAGAAATAGCCCCAGAACTCCGTCCGCGAATTGTCCCGGATGCCAAGCGTGTATATGAGGTTCAAAAATGAACGAAGGTCATCACGCAGCCGGGACTGCCGCGGCTCGATCCGGTTTTGACGAAAGCGTGAAAGACAGTCCAATGCCCGGCGATAGTATTCAGTTGGGCTGTAGATAGAGCGGAGTATATTCTTGTACCCTTCAACCAGCCGATCGGCGTCCATCCGCGGGACAAAGTTGATAGTGCAATCCGTGTTGTTTCCGGTGCTGACATCCAATAGCCGTCCTTCCTTTTCAAGCCGCCTCCACAACTGCGTATCTGGAAGTGCGGCAAGAAGGCCGACCATCGCAAGCGGTATTCCGCTCTCACGGATAAATTTCATTTGCAGCTCAAAAATATCTTCCGGGTCATTGTCGAAACCTACGATAAAGCCCGCCATTATCTCCATCCCATGCTCCTGGATCTTATGTATCGATTCGAGCAGGTTGCGGCGCGTGTTCTGTCCCTTTTGGGCCTGCTTGAGGCTTTCCTCTACCGGCGTTTCAATGCCTAGAAAAACGCGGCGGAATCCGGCGGCCTCCATCTGCTCAAGCAGTGTATCGTCTTCCGCCAAATTTACGCTGGCTTCGGTAATGAACGAAAACGGATAATCGTTCGTTCGTGCCCATTCGATAAGATCGGGCATAAACAAACGCACATTCTTTCTGTTGCCGATAAAGTTATCATCGACCACAAAGACCAGCCCCCGCCAACCGGTCGCCTTTAGTGCATCAAGCTCCGCAAGCATCTGTGCGTTGGGTTTTGTTCTGGGAACACGGCCGTAGATCTCGATAATGTCGCAGAACTCACAGTTAAATGGGCAGCCGCGGGAATACTGGACACTCATTGCACTGTATTTGCTCATGTCGATCAACGAAAAGTCCGGTACAGGTGTGAGTTCAAGCGATGGACGTTCCGGGGCCTCGTATATCTTTCGGGCGATACCGAGTTCGAGGTCATTGAGAAACTCAGGCAAAGTAGTTTCGGCCTCGCCAATAAAGATATGGTCAGCATCGGGCAGCCGCTCAGAGCTGGTTGAAACATACGGCCCGCCGACGACGGTCTTTTTGCCCATTGAGCGGCAAAGCTCCACCACTTTTTCAAGCGACCTGTTTTGCACGATCATCGCGCTGATGAAAA
The DNA here is from genome assembly GCA_963169175.1 of Acidobacteriota bacterium. GTDB lineage: Bacteria > Acidobacteriota > Blastocatellia > Pyrinomonadales > Pyrinomonadaceae > OLB17. The sequence continues at coordinate 17,819 of CAUJFK010000248.1, forward strand.
CTACGTCCGCCCACTCAATGTCCTCGGGCCACAATGCCTCAACGTTCATGTCAACAAGCCGGCGTTCCCATGCGGTCGGGATCATGGGGGCAACCGTCAGCAGGCCCAGAGGCGGAAAGGCTGCCTTTTTGCCCTCAAATTTCAGGGCGTGACGAAAACTCCAGTAAGTATCCGGGAACTCGGGGTAGACAAGTAGTATTTTCATTGTGTTTCCAGACTATTACTATGAAGCGGTGACTGCAATAGTTTTTCTTGAAGATGACAAAAGAATTACACAGTTGATGGCAGAATTCGCTCGATTTGTGGTTGTTCGTAGTGGCGAAACCGGAGGATAGACCACGAAAATTCACAAAACAAGAGCGAAAGGCACGAACTAAGGAATTTCACTTCGTAACGTGGCGACTTTGAACAAATCCTGACTCGATATCGTTAGAACTCTGGGCGGAGGACGGTAGCTGCCGCTCTCGGTTCTGACAGGTCCCGAATTTGTTATCGGCGGCAATTTGACAACAAAATTCGCAAAAAGGTATTCTTATCGTTCGCCTGAGGTCACCCGGTATCGACTTTTCAGGCGGATGAACCGAGCAAATGCTTCGGTTTCCAGCATGTCCGGTTCGTCTAGGGGTTAGGACACCGCCCTTTCACGGCGGCAACACGGGTTCAAATCCCGTACCGGATACCATCTTTAACGACGGTTTTTGCATCGAACCGTCAGGAAACGCGATTCGCTTGGCCACCCAAGCGAATTTTTGTTTTAACGGAAGATGATGTTGTAAAAGCTCTCAGAGACAGCTCGAATGTGATGTTCTTGTTCCGAAATTCAGATTTCCTTCATCTACTTCGGTGGCCGGTAACTGTTTTATCACGGAATAAGATGACGAAAAATACTGAAAAGATGAACAAGAGTCGGCGTAGAACGTGCATATATCATGGGTAGTTTTCAGACATGCACTTGCGAGAACGGCAGGAACGGTTTGCCGGACGGAGACTGATGAAATTACGAACGCTTTTTGGGGTCATGTTGTTGGCTACCGCGGCCGGTGCCGTCAGGGCGCAGACTGACACTATATTGGTGCTGCCATTCGA
>CAUJFK010000249.1 GCA_963169175.1 Acidobacteriota bacterium
GGCCGAAGCCGATTCCGTTATGGGCACACTTTCGCATCGGGGTGGTGATGGGCAGGGTTTGTGGTTCGACGGCCCTCTCGGAATGGGCCACATGATGAAGTGGACGACCGTCGAATCGTTGCACGAACATTTGCCGCTGCACGACCGTGAGAGTTCATTGGCTATTACCTGCGATGCCAGGATAGATAATCGCAACGAACTGATCGCGCAGCTCCAGTTCGGAGGCAAGCGGAAAGCCGATATCACCGATAGCGAAGTTATCCTGCAGTCGTATAAGAAATGGGGTGAGGATTGCCTTCCCAGACTCATTGGCGATTTCGTTTTTGCGATATGGGACGGCCGAGAGCGGAAGTTATTCTGTGCCCGTGACCCCTTGGGGATAAAGCATTTTTATTACTCCCACAAACCGGGCAAACTCTTTGCGCTAGCCTCAGAGATCAAGGCTCTCCTGGTTATTGACCGGGTTTCACATTCACTGGATGAGGAATATCTAGCTGATTATCTTGTTGTCAATACTGAAAACAAGGTGGGTACGTTTTACAAGGATATTTCCCGTTTGCCGGCGACACACGCCCTTACGATAAATGACACGGGCTTGAAGGTTTGGAAGTATTGGGGGCCCGAGTCGGAGGAGATCCGACTCCGAAGTGACAACGAATATCACGAGGCGTTCCTTGAAAAGTTCACACAGGCAGTCTCGTGCAGACTTCGAAGTGCTTACCCGATCGGATCGACATTGTCCGGCGGCCTGGACTCATCGGCAGTGGTTTGTGTAGCCGGCAAACTGTTAAGCGATGCCAGGCGAGAGCCAATTCATTCTTTTTCTGGAATATTTCCTACTACCGCAAAGGCCGATCCGAGGATCGACGAAATGAAGTATATGAGGTCCGCGATCGAAAGGTCCGGGTGCATCTCCCATTTCGTAAATGCCGATAATGTTAGCCCGGTCAAAGATCTGGATCGCATCATTGACCATACTGATCAGCCGATGGGCCATTTGAATGTGTTTATGGCTTTCGAGATCTATAAGGCTGTCCAGAAAGAAGGCGTTCGGGTACTTCTGACCGGTCATGACGGTGATTGTACTGTTTCGTATGGCTATGAAGACCTCGAGTTGTTCGTACGCCGGGGCTGGTTCTTGAGACTCTTTAAGGAGGCCTCGGCCCTGAAAAAGAATATCCCCCATCCGCAACATTCGATGAAGTATCTAGCCTGGCATCGAGGGATCAAACCGGTAATACCGGAGTCAATGGTAACGCTATGGAGGGCGATTCGTGGTAGGCAGATAGTAAAAGATGACACGCCGATCTTTTATCCGGTGCATTTTGAAGCCGTAAATGAGGAGTTTCGGAACCGCATCGGTATTAAGGAGAGGATCCGGCGGTTCGAGAAGCTTAGCTTTCCCGACAACGCTTCCCGGGCCGAATCCCATTGGGCGGTGCTCACTAACGGGACGTTTGCTTCCATGCACGAACAAAGTGAGAAGCTCGCCGCTGCTCACGGGATCGAGCAGCGACATCCCTTCTTTGACCGCCGACTGATCGAGTTCTGTGGACGCCTTCCGCCTGGGCACAGACTATATAAAGGATGGACGAGATCGATTTTCAGACATGCCATGGAGGGCATATTACCGCGTGAGATCCAATGGAGAAAAGATAAGGCAAGATTGGGGGCCCACGTAAAGATCAACCTTTTTAAGTATGAATCAAGTGAGCTTAAGAAGATCTCGGAAAAAACGGCCGAGAGGCTAAGAAGGTATATCGATCTTGACCGACTCCGGGACATCTATCGCGCTTGTCTTACCAATTCTAAGAGAAGAGACTCCGAAGTTCTTTTTATTTTGACAAGCGTATATCTGCTCAGCTGGCTCGAGCGATATGAGGCCTCAAATAAACTCGGGGCTTAGATATTTGATATTCGGTCGTTTCCGGTTCGGCAGGTGCCGAAAAGGACACAGATTATCAAATCCAAACACTTGAAAGATAGTGGTTGAAGACACTAAAAAAGGAGGACTAATAAATGGAGAAGAAACAGTGGGTAGCACCGGATCTCACAGTTTACGGGGACGTCGCCACTTTGACCAAGGGTGGCGCCGGCTGTGTGATGAAGAGAACCGGTCTGCATGATGATTTCGTTCAGAACCCGGACGCGCTGGGTTCTTCTACACCGTGCCCTTAGGGGTCAAATTAAGTAAATAGCCAAAACCATCATGCCTCAAAGCGAACGCTTGCGGGCATGATGGTTTTGCATTTCTCATCCATATGGCTGATTGCAATTATCATTATTCCGCGTTCGGTTTGAATATTGGCTCAGAGATCGAATTGGCCGGATTTACAGAACGTGCGACAGAAGCGAAGGATAATGTCACTATTCGATTCCGGACGATCCTGTCATCTGATGTTGATCGGCTACTTGGCAATGCGCGCACCTATAAGACCCCCGGGTGTGATGTACGAGTTTCTGAGAGGGCAATGTTTTTTGACTATCCGAAAAGCGCTTCGATCCTGGTTTCAGATGGAACGGACGTAGTCCTTGATCTTAAACCGGGCAGCCATGCAAACGATCTGACTCCGTATCTGACGGGATATATTTTGGCCGTTCTGCTGCTCCAGCGCGGTTACCTGGTTTTGCATGCCAGCGTCGTACTGTTGAACGGCCGCGCAGTAGGATTCTTAGGTTCCAAGGGTTTCGGAAAATCGACGCTCGCGGCTGATCTCACAGTCCGAGGTTATTCTCTTGTCAGCGACGATCACCTTCCGATCATCTTTCGGGAGAATATGGTAGTTACGCTGCCGGGCAGTTCCCAGATGAAACTGTTTGCGGATTCGCTCGCAGGGGTCGGCGTAAACTCCGCCGGTCTGGCACCCGTGCACCCGCTCGCGGCCAAGTATATGCTTCCTGCCAATTCGACCCTTACAGATGAAGCTATTCCCTTGTCCGCGGTTTATTTGCTCAGCAATGATGAGGACCTGGGAATCGAATCCTTGCAGCCATCGCTAGCTTTCATCGAGGCCGTGAGGCATACACACGTGAATTTCTATCTAGAAGACGCAAACGTAAGAGAACGACATTTTGCCGATTGCAACCAGCTTATCCAGAAAGTACCGTTTTTTCTGCTAAAGAGGCCTCATGATTTTGCAAAGATGTCGCTGGTAACGGAAATGGTCGAAGAGCATTTTGCCGGCTTGACGCCATGACCGCGCTCTTCCTGGTTGGCTTATCGGCCGGTGCTTACTAGAACCAATGGCGACACTATCCATTCACCTTGAAACGAATTCTTAAACAGTCCGTGCAGTTATCGGAGTACTTTCAGCTCTGGAAGCGCAGCGCATTGCTCATCTGGCACGCTGTTCCTGGATGGACCTCGGCGTCCGTGTTCCTTCTCGTTGTTCTAGGGCTCTTGCCCGGTGCGTCCGTCTACCTGACAAAGCTGACGATAGACAGTTTCGTAGTGGCACGGAACAATCCTGATGATGCGGCCCTTTTCAACAATACGATCGCGCTTTTCGTGTTAACGGGTGCTTCATTCGTTACAGCCGAGTTTATCCGATATGCCGCCGAGTTCGTCCGGTCCGCTCAGGCGGAATACTTCTCCGACTATATAAAAAACCTGATCCACAATAAGGCGGCGGATGTTGATCTGGAATACTATGAGTCGCCGATCTACCATGATCTGATGGAGCAGGCACGCGGCGAATCGCAATCCAAGCCGCTCGCGATCCTGGAAAACTTCGGTGCTGTGGTTCAGAATTCTCTCACCTTGATCTCTTTCGCCGCCCTATTGCTCCCATACGGCTGGTTCATCGCGGTACTTTTGGTGATCGGCAGTGTGCCGGGACTAGCCATTTCGCTAAGGCAGAATCGGGTATTTCACGAATGGTGGGAGCGGACCGCCCGGGACCGAAGGTATCTAATATATTTCGATTCGATCTTGTCCCACAGTGACGCGGCCGCCGAGGTTCGGCTCTTTGATCTCGGAAATCGATATCGAACCAAGTTTCAGAAGCTTCGCCGCAAGGTCAGGGAAGAGAAGATCGGTTGGTTACGAAGGCAATTGTCAGGAAAGGCGGTTGCAAGTGCGATAGCGTTTGGCGCCGGTGGCGTAGCTGTCGCCTGGATCGGATTGCGCGTTTTCTACGGTCAGGCAACTCTTGGTGATTTCGGGGTTTTCTACCAAGTCTTTTCGAGAGGACAGGGAGTTCTTGGCGGCGTCTTGAACGGGGTCGGGCAGACATTCGCAAATACTCTGTACTTGAAGAACTTGTTTGCTTATCTCGATCTGCCGCTTAGGGCGACTCAACCGGTTGGATCGACCCCGTTTCCAGAATGGATCGAAAAGGGCATTCACTTCAAGAATGTGACATTTCGGTATCCGGGAGAGGAGCGACCGGTTCTTTCAGCCTTCGACCTTTTCCTGCCGGCTGGGAAGATCGTTGCTATTGTGGGCGTCAATGGCGCTGGAAAAAGCACTCTGATGAAGCTGGCTTGTCGTTTCTACGACCCGGATGAAGGTTCGATCGAGATTGACGGTATAGATATCAGAAAGTTTGATCTGAAGGAGCTTCGCCGCAATATCTCGGTCTTGTTTCAGTTCCCGATGCGTTACCAGGAAGCCGCCGCCGAGAATATCGCGATCGGGGATTGTATGTCCGACGCTACCGATGAAGCGTTGCGTTTTGCCGCCGAACAAGCTGGAGCCAGCGGTTTGATCTCAAAGTTACCTGAAGGTTACAGGACCATACTTGGTAAATGGTTTCCCAATGGGCACGAACTTAGCGGAGGAGAGTGGCAAAGGGTAGCACTGGCCCGCGCTTATTTCAAAAGGGCTCAGATCTTTGTGCTGGACGAACCGACAAGCTTCATGGATTCGTGGGCAGAAGCAGATTGGTTCGATCGGTTCCGGGAACTTTCCATGGGGTCAACCGGATTGCTGATAACTCATCGATTTACGATCGCGATGCGTGCGGATCTGATACATGTGCTCGATCAGGGCCGTCTGCTTGAAACTGGCACGCATCGCGAACTGGTCGCCGGAGATGGCCTTTATGCTTCATCCTGGAGGGCACAAATGAAATTTGCCGGTGAGAGCGAGCAATTCGTTGAGCCGCCTGTTATCTCATCGGCCCCAGCTGAATGCTGACGTTAAGTCCAAACACGGTACTGCGAAATTGTCCAAATTTGAGAGTGAACCTTTGCTCGGGTACCGAGGTTGGTATTACGGGGCGGTACGGTCTTACCCAATGTGACATTTCAGTCCTTTCGGTTCTCGAGATATTCGCTCGGCCAACCACTCTTCAGACCGGTATTGAAAAGCTGGGAGAGCGCATATCGGGCGTTCGCGATTGGATCAGCTTAACTGGAACTATCACACGCCTTTGGAAGGAGGGGATCCTTGTCGATCACGACGGGAGCACCGGCGGCGGACAGCGGTTGGGGGGGTTCGATTCACCGATCGTTCATGCCCGCATGCTAAACGACCGGGAACGGACGGAGTGTTTTATCCGGGCGATAACGCAAAATGTTAAGGCGGGTGATGTAGTGGTCGACATTGGAACGGGCACTGGAGTTCTTGCGATGGCCGCCGCCCGCGCGGGAGCGGAACATGTATATGCGATCGAGGCGGGAGAGATGGCTGGTTTAGCTGAGAAGTTGATAGCGGAAAACGGATATGCGGGCCGGATCACGGTTGTCCGCAATTGGTCTACCCACGTTCAACTGGATCGGAAGGCAGACTTGATTGTGTCCGAGATCGTGGGCAATGATCCGCTTGAGGAAGGAATTCTCGAAGTGTTTCGCGACGCTCGGTCCAGGTTCCTGAAAGAGGATGGGCGAATGATCCCGGCGATGGTCAAGATCTTCTGTCTGCCGGTGAAAGTTCCGGCGCGCTTGATCTCGCGGCATACCTTTTCAAGATCCACCTTGGCGAAATGGTCGGAATGGTATGGATTCTCATTTGGCACGGTGGACACGAACCGAATGAACCGGGGACAGGCATTTGCCGCGCTGCCGCAGCGGATGCGTTCCTGGTATTCATACACTGAACCGGTATTGCTGGCTGAGCTTGACCTGTCAAGAGTTAAGGATACTGTTCTGAACCAATCGGCCGTGGCCAAGATCGTACGGTCTGGCAGCTTTAATGCTGTGCAGGTCTTTTTCGAATTGGATGTTTCCGAGACCGAGATACTGACAACCGATCCGGCGAAGGCCCCGAACTCCAACCATTGGAAGAATTTGGTTTGGCTCCTTGATCCACCTGTTATTGTTAAGGAGGGCGAGTCGGTAGAGTTTGGTTATCGCTATCGTGTTCCGGGGGCCAATGATGGTGTAACTGTCAGGAGCAGTGGTGGAGGAGAGCACTCATCTTCGCATAGCGCGAAATGAGGCAACGATCTCTAGACCCGTTTAGAATGAGGCAATTTGAAACCGAGATCGAGCTGATCCTGGCGTGTGCCGCTAAGAACGATCCGCCGGAACTTGCGGTTCGCGTTGACTCGCTTGTATCTGCCGGTTTGGACTGGGACTACATCTTTAAGATCAGTTACAGGAACGCCGTCTTCCCGCTTGTGTACGCAAGCCTGCTGAAAGTGGCACCATCTTGTCTTCCGATTGATATTCGAGCCGACGTTTTGGACAGGCTCAAGCGCCACACGGCTACGAATATGCTCTTCGTCGGCCATCTGTTCCGCATCAAGTCACTGTTCGATTCAAAAAATATCCCAGTGTTGTCCTTTAAGGGGCCGCTGTTGTCAGTTCAGGCCTATGGTGACCCAACGCTCAGAATGTTTGGTGACCTAGACCTACTAGTCCAGCCGAAGCATTTGGACGATGCGATCAGCCTTCTTGAAGAGGCAGGTTATCAACCATTGACAACCGTGAGCTGGTTTAAGAGGTCAAGCTTGGTCATTAGTCGACAAAAGGATGTTCGTTTCGTCGATCGAGACGGGCAAACGATTCTAGAACTGCATTGGAAACTTTCTGGATCGCACTTTGGCTTGCCGAAAGAGATGAATCAGCTTTGGGAGCGATTGGAGTTGTTAGACATCGCCGGCACAAAATTACCGAATCTTTCGTTTAATGACTTGCTGATCTACCTTTGCTTACACGGTTCACGTCATAGTTGGGAACGACTTAGCTGGATCTGTGACGTGCACCATCTGCTCCTATCTCGCGAGAAGATCGACTGGGCCTCGATCTTCGCCGAATCGAAGGGCCTGGGGTGCGAAAACGTCGTTGCGTTAGGGCTCAGGCTGGTCAACGAATTTTTTTCCTATAAGATACCGAAGCCCTTTACGGTTCCCACCGTTCAAGATCAAGCCTATGACGAAATTGTAGCCGAGATCCGAAACCGGCTCTTTGCTTCCGAAGCAGTACAGGTGCAACTTGGGGATAGATATACCTATCACCTCAAGCTGAAAGAACGTAAACGAGATCGGTGGAAAATTCATCTTCACTATCTTGCATGGTACTTAAGGCTGATGATGAGGCCGAATCAGATGGACCGGGATGTAGTCAAACTCCCGAGATTCCTCTATCCTGTATATTTCGTAACTCGGCCTGTCCGCTTGATCTATACCTATCTGAGGCCATCAATTCACAATCCGGGAAAAAAGACATGGCGGCGCGTGTAGCGGAGTGTATTCCGGGAGAAATGCTTGATCAACAAGGAAAGGGTTCCGTGAAGCCCCACATCGTCATTTTCACCGACCGAAAATTGGTTGCGTGCAGCGCCCGGAAAAATTTGAGCCCATTGCTCGATTTCCATTTCGAAGGCTTTGATCAACATTCTATCAAAGCGGGAGCTAGCAAACACCAATCACCGTTTCGCTTGACCGAGCATCCAGTTGAGGCCGACTACTTCGTACTTCCGTTGCACTGGACGTGCTATTTATGGAACAAGAGAAAGGAAATGCCTTCGGCGATTGAAATGGCTGAGTTGGCCGCACGGTATGGGAAAGAGCTTCTCATATGGTTCAAGGGGGATTTAGTCCCCCGGATACCATTCGATAACTACGTCCTTTTTCTGCCGGGCATCATCCGGTCACGGCAAAGAGCGAACCACATTGCGTGTCCGGTGTTTATCGAAGACCCTCAGCCGAGGTTCGGAAAATTCAACGCCTTCGTTAGACCGAAAAGCAAAATTCCAACTGTCGGGTTTTGCGGCTATGCGGATTCAAGTCCCGCAAAAACTGGATGGTCCGTCATCAACGGTCTAAAATTGAAGATGCTCGAAAGGCTGGGGCAGGGAGATTTTGAAGAGGTACAAGTAGTTCCCTCGACCATACTCCGATCTCGAACCCTACGAAGCTTGTCGAAAAGTCGACTTGTCACAACGGACTTCATCGTCAGGGAAGCCTATACACCGTCCAGACGACCAGAATCGGACAAGGCCGTCGACATAAGAGTGAATGAATTCTTTGCCAACATCTACGGAACTGATTACACGCTGTGCATGCGTGGTTACGGCAATTGGTCATATCGGTTTTATCAAACACTTGCCTGTGGCCGAATTCCGGTGATTGTCGATACAGAGTGCGTTCTGCCGAATACAGGATCCATTGACTGGAAAAAATACTGCATCTGGGTCACACCAAACGAACTAGACCGAATTGGAGAGATAATTCGGAGCTTTCATCACTCAATCTCGGATCGAGACTTTATACACCTGCAAGTCGAATGTCGGAATCTATGGAAGCGGTTGTTCACACCGGCAGGATTCTTCCCGCAACTTCGTTGTGTTCTTGAACAAGGGCGTCCTTCCAGATAGATCCTCACGACGAATCTAATTCCGTACATTAGCCTTTTGAAAGCAGCCACCCAAGGGCTTGACCTTGAAGTTATGAGAGGAGCAAAGACTCTCCTTTCCCACGAGAAAGTTCATCTCGTTTTGCTCGAGATCACCTTTGACGATACTTATCTGGATGCTCCTAGTGCAGCGGAAACGCTCTCCTATATGAGGAGCATGGATTTCAGGCTCCTATCCTTCTACAAAATGCATTTCCGTAATGGCTTCGCAAGTTGGATCGATGCCTTATTCGTCAATCCCAATGCAAAGATGCTGATCCGTCCCGAGTAACTGCACACACCAATCAGGATTCCTTTGCAGGATCTACCAACGACCGGGAATGTTGCGCGTGTCGCGCTATAGAGAGTTGGCGGCGGCGAAACGTCCCACCAGTTCATCTTTGGGTCCAAAGCCCATTCGATATCGGACGAGAGGCAATCGTTTGAACGGAACCGGTCCGTCAATTCGGAGTAACAACCATAGGACAGAATTGGGGGCAGGTCGAGGCCGGCGTGAAACCATAACCGTTTGGAGTGCTCACCTGCAACGCCGCGCCACCAAGTGGAACCACAACTTGCGGATTCTGAGAGCTATATGTCCCCGAGATGAGTGGTTGTCCGAAATAGTTCTGCGCGTTCCGGATTGAAAACTGCTGGCCATTAACTAATCCCGTATTCGCCAGGTTGACGGTTGCGGTCGCCGATCCACTGAAATTGTAGATGATCACGTTGGCCCGGCCAGACTCATAGGCGTTCGGCCGGACAACCACCGTATCTGGCATCGCTAAGTTGGTTGACGTTGCGTTCTGATCAAACCCGGTGAGCGATTTCCACTGCGAGAATTGAAATAGTCCGTTGCTGACAATTCCGAATACCGTTCTATTGGCAGCTCCATAGTATGTGTTGTTGTTCCAGGCGTATGGAAGGCCAACACGTGACAACGCATAGACAGCCCCGGTGCTTGAACTGTAAAAGTGATTATTCGATACACTCGCCGATGAGACTTCAGCTATTTCGAGCAGGGTCCCTCCGCCAGTAAAATAATTCCCGCTAACCGTTCCAATGGCCACGCCGGCGCCATAACCAAACTTGACCGAATATCCGGCCACGTTAGACGGATGGAAGAAATGTGAGTTTTGAAGCACCGCTGTCGGTGACACTTGGCTATCCGGACCGAGGATGAGGTTGTAGTTGCGTCGCCCTATGTCGCCAAATTTTCCTAACGGCGATCCTGAATTTGCGATGATCGTACCATTGACGTCGCCTCCAATGTAGGGCCCCGTAACACCATATCCTTGCATACCTAGATTAAAGTTGTTGAATACAACGTCATCGTACACCTTTGAGTAACCGGCATTGTTCTCGAGATATAGACCGTGGCCGAATCCCTTTTCTTCAGAACCGCTTCGAGCATGCATGCCGTTGTTATAGATAATGCACCCGTAGATCTCCGTATTCGAACTCGCACTGCTTGTGAAGATGCCGCTTAGATTGTCGTGGACCGCGAGATTGACGAGTTTATTGCCGTTTCCGACGACCGTAACACCGTTTCCCCGACCGATGCCTTGATTTTCCGTGTTGCCATTGCGACTCGGACGGCTGTTCAACACTTCGAAGTCCCTGTATATCGTGGCCGTCCCAAGAACGTAAAGAACATCCCCTCCGAAGACGACGATCGAACCTACAGGATGCGGTTCCGCTCCATTCAAAGAATTGCTCGCCGCACGAAGGCTGCCTGTAATGTTATTTCCGCTTTTGCCGAAAACTTTTATCACTTCCCCACCGATGACGAGTTCGTCGGATCCGCCGTCGAGGACTCCAGACGCATTTTGCAGCGAGAATGTCGTCTGGCTGCTGTTGATCCCAATTGGAAGCGTGGTTGTCTTATAGCCGTCGATCCGTGCCCATTCACCGGGTGCACTGCGAACTATCGCGCCGGACAGCTGCGAACGATACTTGCCGACGTAGGTGCCGCCTCGGAGACATAAAGTTTTTCCGTCTTTTACCAACTGCGTTTTTCCTAATGCGGTTTGCAGATCCCAGGGGGCCGAGACGGAGCCGGCGGCGGTAGAATTACCGCTCGGGGATGCGTAGTAATCGCATGCGAATGTCGGCGGCGCAGGGGTTGGTGTCGCAGTCGGCGTAGGCGTAGGCGTCGGCGTCGGCGTTGGTGCGGATTGAGAAGACGTGGGCGAAGCTGGAGGTATATCCGTCGCCTCACCAAAATTCTGAGCGTAAAACGTCGACGTGGAGCTGTTTATTCTATACCAGTTGCCACTGGCCGGCCGGTAAACCGCGACATCCGCCCGTCCGTCGCCGTCGTAGTCAGCCGGTACCGGCGTATCCGTGGAAACCCCAAAATTTACCACGCGAAATTCGTTCCCACTCGTTTGGATATACCAATTGGAATCTGACGGACGCCAAACGGCGAGGTCCGACCTGCCGTCAGCATCAAAATCACCGGTCAACGGCACATCCCCGGGCTGGCCAAATTGCCGAACAACAAACGAACCTCCATTCGAGCTGTTTAAGCGGTACCAAGTACCATTCGATGGCCTGAAAACAGTGATATCTGCAATTTGATCTCCGTCAAAATCAGCCGGAACGGGGATATCACCGTTCGTGCCGAAGTTCTTAGCAGAAAAAGTTTGTGCCTGGCTCGAAATCGTAAACCACTGGCCTGTCGAAGGCCGAAAAACTCCAATATCGGCACGACCATCGGCATCGAAGTCGGCGGGTACCGGTATATCACCAACCTCGCCCCACGAAACGGAGTCGAACGTATTCGTCGTGCTCTTTAACCTGTACCAGATTCCCTGGCGGAAAACTGCAGTGTCGGTCTTGCTGTCCCCATCGTAATCGCGTGCAACCGGCCAGTCTCCATTCTGGCCGAACCGGTGAGCGATGAAACCGTCCGACGAGCAGTAGAAGTACCACCAACCGTTCGAGGGTCGAAAGACACTCAGATCGGCTCGTGCGTCTCCGTCAAAGTCAAAACGAACGCCTGAGGCAAAAGCCGAAGTCCCAGCGACGAGCAAAAGCAAGGTCATCGCAGGAACGCAAACAATTGTACGGATTGGTCTGGTTGAATGGGTTCGCATAGATAAAGCTACGAGCCTCGGGGGTTGAGGATTGAAATTCGTTTGCGATCGGAGATCAAGACTTAAAGACCTAGGTAATCAAGTTTGCAAAACCGATCTCCGATAGAAAATTGTGGTTGTTGACGGTAAATACTGAAAACTAACGAATCGTAAGAGAACATGGTAACCGATCGAGATCTCTCAACGGTGCTTAGCTTGCAGCTGAACCTCTCTTAATAAAAACCTTCAATGCAGAAATACTTTCAGAAAAACGACCATTTAGACACAAGTGGGCTCTTATCTCTGAACGACCTGACAAACTTGGGGTTAAGGCAAGCGACGGAATATTGGGGGCAACTCGAACGAGATTAAGAATGCGTATTTTCGCGGACCGTGTCAAGTATAGAGGGCAATTGCATTTGATCCGGACGCTGCTACCTTCGCGAGTAATTCGAGTAAGGCGATGCGGGACCAAGTCTCGAGTCGGATCGTGAAAGCATAAAGTCACATTAGCCACTATGGAACTTTATGCTTTCATCCGCGTTGCATGTTGTGTCGCGGCCAACTGCGATAAACCGAACGGTACTCACCAACTGGCTTGTCGCTCTTCCGCATCAGTTGCCGATCGGGTCGCCGGGTGGGGTGGCGAGCGGTGTTGTTGGTTTCCTGGGCTCGGCGGGCCGGGCGAGGAAACGTTCGATCTCGTCGGCGGTTGCCCGGCGGTGAGCGGCCTCGTCGCGGTTCGCCACAATTGATTTCAATGATGCGAGCAGTGAACGGAGCGCGTCAGATGCGACCGCACGGACCTGCGGTTGGGCGCGCTCGTTGGCGGCAAGGTCCATCAGGCGGGCTACGACAAGACTTTGGACCGCATGTTGAACAGCGGCGAGCTTTGCGGGAGACCGGTCGCTACCGCTCGCGGTTCTGACAGGAGACCGATCGCTACCGCTTCTGGTGGGTGCGGTTGCACTCCAGGTTGATTTGATCAGTGCCGCGACCACTTCGCCAAAATGCAGATTCGCGCGGTCGCGGGCGTTGAAACTGATCGTTCTCGCGGCTCGATTCGGTTCAAGCAAACCACTGATCGTCATATCAGCGGCGATCTCGGCGGCGCCGATCTCGTCGAACATTGGGTTTGTTCGTTTCGAGAAACGCTCGCTCCGCTGTGAGCCGTAACCGTAAGCAAGCGGCGGCAGCAATTTGAGGATCTTGTCGTCAATCACCAATTCCTCAGGCCTTATTGTTTCGAGCACAGCGGCCAACGCTTCTCTCTGCTTTGCGGCGGGAACGATGTCGGCAACAGTCGCCGGGCTTGGTCCGTTTTTAGTGCGGACGGCAAACGTGTAATAAGCTCCGCCTATCTCTTTTGTCGCCGCGTTAAGTTGATATCGGTGATGCAGATACAGCGGCATAAATCGGTTCTCTAATTCTGAAAGCGGCGTACCTTCAGGGATGTTCTCGATGCCAAATTGATTCAGCCCGATCCGCCTTACCTGCATCTCATGCCGAAGCGTCGCCACCGGATCGCTGCCGTTGTCCCACAAAGTTGCAAGCGGATTTGCCCCGCCCGCCGGCCGTGCGTCCTGATCGGTGAGGAACAACATACCGTTCTTCAAACCGTCGTTCACGATCGCCCCAAGCTCGCGGTCTTCATTCGCACCGGGTGCAAATTGCGCGTAAGAATATCGTGTCGAAAATTTGTCAAATGCTCCGATCCCAACGGCGTAAGCGTTCGAAAAATCGAGCTTGCCATTCTTTATCTCAACCATCGGTGCCGGGTAATCCATTACAGATCCGCGGTTATAAGTGCTTGCCGCGAAGTTGTGCGCAAAGCCAAGCGTGTGGCCAACTTCGTGCGCCGACAACTGGCGGATTCGTGCGTATGCCATTGCAGTCACTTCGTCCGCATCGCGTGCAGGCAGAAGATAATCGGGATCAGGGAGCATCCCGAAATCGCACGCGCCCAAAGACGCGTTGTACGGCGGGATCATCCCTTCGCCGAGCAGAAAATCCTGCCTCGCCCGCTGTGAATCAAGCGTGACGTCGCCCTTGATTATCTCGCCCGTGCGCGGATCGACCACGCTTGAGCCAATCGACCAGCCGCGAGTCGAACGATGCACCCAATTGATGACGTTGTAACGAACGTCCATCGGGTCGGCGTCCGGCGGCAGCACGCGGACCTGGAACGCATTGCGAAATCCGGCCGCTTCGAATGCCTGATTCCACCATTGTGCGCCTTCGACCAACGCCTGCTGGATCGCCTTCGGCGCGCCATTGTCAACGTAATAAACGATCGGCTTTACCGCTTCGCTCACGGCCGCGTTCGGGTCGCGTTTCTCAAGGCGGTGACGGATTATCCAACGCTTTTCGAGGTCTTCGTTTATGTCCGTCCCGTAATCATAAAAGCTGGTCGAGATAGAGCCGGTGCGCGGATCGAATTTCCGCGGCTTATAATTATTGTCCGGCAGTTCGACAAATGATTGGCGTTCTCTGACGGTCACATGCCGACTGGTCGGCGTTACAGACCCAACCGGATTGCCCGCGACGCCCGCGTTTGAAGAAACGGTGATCGTCGCTTCGACCTCGGTATTTTTGGGGAAGCCTTTGGTGTTTGGCATATAGAGCGCGCTGCGGCTTTCGTCAAAACTATAACCGCCCTGCCGGCCCTGATTGATCCTGTCGGCAACGCCGTGAGCGTCGCGAATAAGGAAGCTCGTCGCGTCAATTAGCACACGGTCGCCCTCGGTCGCCTCGACCTTAAAACCCCAGATCACCGACCGAGCGAACGATTCTTCTACCGACTTCCGCTCTGCCTCATTATTTGTCAGCGCACGGTAATCGTAATTGGGCTGAACGAGCAGCACCTTGTTGCCTGCACGTTCAAATTTCACGACACGCTCCGGCCCTAACTGGGCGCGGTCAAGCCCGATCGCGTTTGATCCAACACCGGTCGGCAGCGAAACGAGATAAAGAAATTCGCTGTTGAAACGCGGTACCTCAATATAGATCTTGCCCTCTTCGGCATTGATATAGAGCGGCATAAAGCCATCTATCTTTTGGGCCTTTTCAACGACGGACGAAAATGATTTACGAGCCGGCGTCTGAGCCGTAGCGAACACCGAGACGCACGCCAGCACAAGCAAGGAGTAGAGCAGGTTCTTCATATGTTTTGTCGAGGAGCAATCAAAAAGTAGCATTATCGTTCGCTTAACTCAAGACCAACGGCATTAGCGAAACATTTTAATTTCCGTGCCAAAGGCTTAAAATTTCAAATATGCAAACTGATGTACTCATAGTTGGTGCCGGCCCGACGGGACTTGCTTTAGCGTGCCAATTTATTCGGCACGGCGTTGATTTCATCATCATCGATAAGAAAGAAACGACCACGCCGTATTCAAAGGCGATCGGCGTACACGCCCGCACGCTTGAGATCTATGAACAGATCGGCCTTGCGGCCCGAGCTATCGCCGAAGGTACGATCGCCGGAAAAACGCGCCTGTTGGAAGAAGGCGAGCTGCGCGCTGAGGTCGATCTTTCCAAATTCGGCGAGGGTTTGAGCGCCTATCCGTTCCTGCTCATTCTCGAACAGGGACGGCACGAAACGATGCTGCTCGATCGCATCACCTCGAACGGCCGCAGCGTACGATGGCACACCGAACTGTCGACATTTTCGCAGACTGCCGATGGTGTGACGGCCGAGATCAAAGGCCCGGATGGTGCCGCGCAAACTATCTCGGCAAAATATCTCGTCGGCTGTGACGGTGCAAAAAGCACTGTTCGCCATGGCCTTGGCCTCGAGTTCGGCGGCGGTACTTTTGAGAGGATCTTCTACGTCGCAGATGTTGACATCGACTGGGAATATTCACACGAGGCACTTAACATTAATCTGTCAAAAGACAATCTGCTCGCGTTCTTTCCGCTGCCGGGTGAAAAGCATTATCGGATCGTCGGGAATTTGCCCGAAGGCACACAAAAGGAAGAAGGCGAGCTGCTGTACGAAGAGATCGAAGAAGTAATTAAGGCCGAGTTGAAGATCCGAATGGACATATCGAACGTCAACTGGTTTTCGACTTACAAGGTGCAGACACGGCACGTGACCAAATTCTCGGTAGGCCGCTGCTTTCTTGCCGGCGACTCAGCGCATATCCATTCGCCCGCCGGAGCGCAAGGGATGAATACGGGCATTCAGGACGGCTACAACCTTGCATGGAAACTTGCTCTCGTTATCAACGGCCGGTCCAGCTCGGAGATACTGAATTCATACAACGAAGAACGCCTGGCAAACGCAATTCGCCTTTTGAAAACAACGGACCGGATGTTCCAGCTCGGCGCCGGTGAAGAATGGTTTACTTCGTGGGTGCGCGTACACATTTTTCCATATGTTGCGAACCTGTTGACGCGAATGGATTTTGTAAAGCGTGCGATTTTCCCGCTCGTGTCGCAGATCGGCATTAACTATCGGGATGCAAGTTTGAGCATGAACGACGTTGACCTGAAAGTAAAAGCAGGCGACCGAATGCCTTATTTTGTCCTCGACGGCAAGAGCATCTATGACTGGCTTCGTGAACCAAAATTCCACTTTATAATTTTTAACGACGGCTCAGCCCCGCAGGCCCAAATGGCCGACGGCCTCGGCGGCCTCGCTGATGTGCACTACATCCCGCTTTATCCGCATATCGCCGAGATATTCGATACGGACCAAACTTTCTGTATCCTGCTCAGGCCTGACAATTACATCGGCTATATCGCAAGCGGAGTGAATGTTGATGGAGCCAAGGAGTATTTGAGAAAGGTCCTTTCGTAAAATTAGCGACGATGTCTTTCTTGTATTCGTTTGTCCTCTTCTTCATCTTTTTCTGTGGTTAGACAGAGGTCTTACCTCTTTGTTCGCAGAGTGACCAATATCGCATCACCGATCTTTCGCTCGCCTTCTTTGTCTGACGGCGTATTTACAATCTTGCCATCCAAAAACATCGTCGTCGAACCACCGCCGTCAAGATTCATCGCATCGACCGCACCGAGGCCGAGCAGGTATTCCGCAAGCTCCTGTAAATTCATCCCAACACTCACACCCGGCTGCCGGCCATCGACGGTTATCATCAGAAATTTGCCGTCTCTTAATTTTGCAACGGCCGTCCGTGGATGGCGTGTTTCGACAAACGCTTTGCTCGCTTTTTCCTGTTCCCAGGTGATATCGATCTTGCCGTTTTTGATAAGTTGCGGAATGCCGTTGGTCACATCCTCCATTTTATAAAGTACTGCGTCAGGGAACGTCAGTAGTCTCTTCCTCCTGGCTTGTTCCATTTCGATATCAGCCTGAAAATCATACATTGGTAATTTGTGCCCTATCGATAAACGAATCCGAGAACCAATGCGCCACATATCGATCCTGGATTTTGCATCTTCGCCTTCAACCGACAACACGAAGCCGTCACTCGGAATACGACTGCTCCCGCGTTCGACGATCGCTGATACCTTGCCATTTTCCACAATCATCTCTACACCGTTAGGTGTGGTTAGTGTTGAATGTCCAAATGCAGGCGTATAGGCAATAACCTCGCCTTCTTTCCTTTCTCTGTTAATGCCGTCTAGTGGAAGTCCGGTGAACTTTTCACCGTTGATTGAACCCATGTATATCGGATGACCGAAGAACACCTCCGTTTTGGATGTACCGTTCAATATCCCTATCGACGATCTGGCATCGCGGCTTTCACTTAATAGCTGATTATCTATCATCAGTGTGCCTGCCGCATCTCCTGCGAAGATACTCGTATCCAATCTAAAGAATCCCGCATTGATCGCCGCGACCGCGGCGTGGCGTGTGGCGATGGACGATGTTTTTTCAGTGCCGATGGCGGCGTCCATTGCGTGATGAACATCGAGCCGCACTTTCTTTAGATCGAGCCGCAAAAGGTTTATCTTCACCGGATCGATGCCGAGTTTGTGAACTACTTGAGCGTACTCGACGCCGTCGTGGACGGTCTTGAAATCCTGCGCGGTGATGTTTACCACAGAGGCACAGAGGGCACAGACGAGAAGAACAAGAAGGCGTTTTCCGACGGATATATCTATGGTTGTTTTCATATTTATACGCGACTGGCTAACTGGCCGCCTGCTAACGCAGGCGATTCTGATAGGCTCTGTGCCCTCTGTCTCTCCGTGGTGGATCACTTCTGGCCGCCCGCTGATGCAGGCGGTTCTG
>CAUJFK010000250.1 GCA_963169175.1 Acidobacteriota bacterium
CTCGGCCGCGGCGGTATGGGAACGGTGTACCTTGCGACCCACCTCGGCACCGAACGGCCGGTGGCCATCAAGGTGATCGCACCACAGTTCATGGAACGCGCCGAGTTTGTGGAACGCTTTCGCCGTGAGGCTCGGGCCGCCGGCCGCCTTCGCCATCCGAACGTGGTTGATGTGACCGACTTTGGCTTTGCTGACACTGACGACGGCCAGGTTGCCTATCTAGTGATGGAGTATCTCGACGGATGTACTCTCGGAGAGATCCTTGAAGAAGAAAAGAACCTGCCCGTGAGTTGGACGCTCGATATACTCGAACAGGTTTGTTCAGCCGTTCATGAAGCGCACGAGGAAGGCATCATTCACCGCGATCTTAAACCGGACAATATCTGGCTTGAACCCAATCAACGGGGCGGTTATACGGTCAAAGTACTTGATTTCGGAATTGCCAAGCTCGAAGCGCAGGAAAGGCACGACCTGACGGAACATCCGGTCAGACAAGGGGCCGCACAAACGCTGGTCGATGGAGCGAACCTTACGTTTGCGGGTGGTCCACATGACGGAACGATCCACGACAGTATTACACCGACTTTGGTCGGAGACGGATCTGCCACGGCCGTGATCGGCCCACCGGCAGGTTCCGAGAACGAGACGATCGTCCAAGGCCCGGCCGATCACGAGGATAAAGGCACGCTCGTGCTGAAAGCCGGTGCGGGCGGGGGCGGCGATCAGGACGATACCAAGACGCGGTTGATGGACACGGGCGGATCGGGAAACGGGACCGATACCGCAACATCACATAGTTCGCTTATTTCGGCGCCGACGAGCCCTAATCTCACACGCGTCGGATCCGTTCTCGGCACGCCTTTGTATATGTCGCCGGAACAATGCCGCGGCGATCGCCTTGACCCGCGATCGGACATCTATAGCCTCGGCATCATCGCATACCAGATGCTGTCGGGCGATACACCGTTCCGGGGTGACTTTACACGTGTGATGGAATCGCACAAATATCTTCCGCCGCCGAACTTTACTGCCAAACGCGTCCGAAAAAAACTCAAGCGCGTCATTCTGGACTCGTTGTCAAAGGACCCTGACGACAGGCCGCAAACGGCCGAGGCATTTGCCAGCGCTCTCCGGGCACGGTCTGAAGGCATCTTTGGCCTGCTCAGGCGTGCGGGAATGATCTGGACCGAGCACATTCAGAAGTTCCTGACCCTGTCTATTTTCTTCTTTCTTCCTATCATAGCAACAACAACACTGGCTGTAGTGGTGGGATTTCTGAAAGCGAGCGAGACCATCCCCAGCGTTGCGGCAGATATCGGATTGGGCGTGACCGGACTGGTCAATTTTTTAATGACCGCATTCTGTGCATTTCTGATCGTAGGTACCATCGCATGGATCGTCACGCAGTCGCTTGCTATGCCGCTCAGGCCGATCAAACTTCGTGCCGCCCTTTCTGATGCGCGTAAAAAGTGGAAGACTTTTGCCGGACTGGGCATCCTGACCACACTTGCTCCTATATTTGCCGCCACTGCGGCGGCCGCGGTAGCGTTTGCCGTCATTTTCGGCGTGCTGTGGCTGGCGTTTGGAGTTGGAACGGTGACAGTGCTCAGTGCCGCAATCGTGAGCGGGGTGGCAGCCATAGTTGTTTTCTTTCTCGTGGCGGTCAAGCTTATGCTTATTGCTCCGGTCGTGATGATGGAGGACCTCCGCGGCTGGAATGCGGTCAAACGGTCGAAGGCCCTGATCTCGCGATCGATGGCGACGGCACTTGCCGCATACGTGATAATGTTCATGATCCCGATGGTGGCCGCGGCGATGCTCTCAATAATGGTAAATATGAGCGCAAAGGCGCTCAATCCAAAAACGACCTCGGTTGAAACAAGCCGCAACGAGGGCGCGGCCTCCGGGCCAGTGCAAGTACCGGAAATACAAGGTCGCGACACTGCGATCGAGATCGATCTGGGACGGGGGACAAGAGTCGCACAAAAAGAGCCTCCCAAGGATATGCGGGCCCGGCTTGTTGATGCGGTGCTGGAAACGCTGCTGCAGATCTTTCTTTTGCCCATTCAGATAATCACTATTTCATTTACCTCCATTATAATTGCGCTTCTTTATCTGAAAACGCGGCAGGCGGGCGGCGAACCGTTGGAAGATCTGCTTGCACGTTTTGCAGAGACGGACAAGCCGCGAAAGAAGTGGCAGGAACGTGTTCGTCAGCGATTGATCCAGTCAGGCAGGATAACCGGAAGGTCATAAGAAATGAGAATGCAGTTTTTTTCCATTCTGACCACGCTCGGAGTTGTCACTCTTGGAGCATTGGCGGGCCTCGGCCAGCCGGCGGAACGTTCGTTTCCGGTAGCTGCAGGAGCGAGGATCGAGATAATCAATCACTTTGGCAGGGTTTCGGCGACGGTGGACGGCGAAAAGCAGAAGGCGGACGCCGAAACGGTTTCATTTGCCATGGTGTCAGCGGGCGGTGTTGCAGGATCTGAAATAAAGATCAGAGCCTCGCAGACGCTTATTCAGATCGAAGTCGCTCCCGTCGATGTGAAAAAGCGGATCGATCTAAACTTGACCGTTCCGCCGCGGACACGCTTGAAGATCGAGACGCGTGAAGGCGAGGTGCGGATCGGCGGTGATATTGCCTCGGCTGAGGTCCGCACGGTCACGGGAACGATCGCGGCCGATGTGCCGACAGAAAACGTGCGGTACTCACTCCTTTGGACCGCCTCGCGGCCCCGGTTTTTGAGTGATTTCGAGTTGTCAAAGATCAAGGAGAAGGCCGGCGGTAAGTTTCGGATCGATGGGACATACAGCGATGGGCCAGCCCCGAACTCAGATAAAAAGCCTTTGCCGCTGCACGAGGAAGATCTGGATAGGGAAGAAAGGTCAGCAGAAGGGGCCAGCGAGAAGAAAAGCCGGAAACAGAAGAACGACAAGAAGGCAGGCCTCGTCACGCTGGACCTCGAAACGGCACGGGGCATTATCCTTCTGAATATCCCGCCGAACGAGGTCACGCGTGATCTTCGCGAGCGCCCGCTGACAAACGCCGCCATGTCGATCATACGCAGCGGCGATTCGCTGCTTATGGAGGCGATACGGCGTGCCGCGCCGCAGTATTACGGCGATTATATGCGTACGCTGCCGCCGCTAAAGCTGGAGCCGCGATTTGCCGAACGCAGGAAGGTCGAAGATCCTGGCTATTCAGGCCTGAAGGTCGCATCGGTACGCGTAAGCGACATTAACAACCGTGCGGTCGGCGATCTGACGGGGACGGATTTTGAAGTGCTCGAAGGCAGCACCGAGCGGGAGGTGATCTCCGTACGGCCGGCAACGGCGCCATTCAATCTTGTCCTGTTGCTGGATGTTTCCGGTAGCGTCGAAAATTATGTCAACTTCATCCGAAAAGCCGCCCGAAACTTTGTCAATACCGTCGATGCCCGCGACCGCATTGCCGTAGTTACATTTAATGACGATGTCCATGTAGTTTCAAAGTTCACGACCGACAAAGCGGAACTGTCCTCAAGCCTTGATACATTCGATGCAGGCGGCGCGACCGCATATTACGATGCGCTTGCCTATACGCTTGCTGAGACGCTTCGGCCGTTAAAGGGCGAGCGAACGGCGATAGTGGTGCTCACGGACGGCGATGACAATCGAAGCTTCCTCCCGTTCGATTCTATGCTTTCGTCCATCGAGGAAAGCGGTGCATTGATATATCCGCTCTACGTCCCATCCGCTTTGGTCGCCGCTTCCGCGTCGGATGCAAATGCTTCAATGGACGCACTTCGTTCACGCTATCTGCAAGGCGACCTCACATCAAAAGCAAAGTTGGAAGGAGATCGGCTTGCAAAGGTATCAGGCGGTGTGTATTACGAGATATCGAAGCTTTCGCAGCTACAGTCGGCTTATGAGGATATTGTAAGCCAGCTTCGCACGGCCTACGAGATCGAGTATCGCTCGGAACCGGGCAACCTGGAGGCAGGAGTTTCTCCGCGATTAAGGATACGCACAAAACAGCCGAATACCTTTGTCCAGATCCGGTCTGTGGAACAACGATCGGCGAGAAATTAGGGCAAGCGTCCTGAGTTCGAGGTCGAGAATTCAGAGCCCTGGTTCATTCGCCCGAAACAGCTGACGCGATCGTTTCGCGAAGTTTGGCGGCGGATGTCGTCACAGGTTCCAGTTCAAGCTCCTCAACATTCCCCCGGACCTCTTTTCCGAACACAGCATTCCATGGCGGGATTACGATCGTAGCGTTGCCGAAAGCCTTTGCCTGACAGGCGAGGCGTAGGAACGGATAATCGTCATTTGGCTGAATATGGCCGAACACTTTCATTCGGCGGCGTTCACGCGGGGACGGCGGCGAAAGCTTTTCCTGCCCTCCAAGCACGCCAACCCAGCAAGTGCCGCACGAGGCGGACGTGCATTCAATTGGCACTGGCCCATCCCAGCATCGCGAATCGAGCGACTGCCAATCGCGGTCATGCGATTTGCGTGACGCAGATGTGATCTGCTCATCGTTAATGATCGAGAAGCGGCCGGCAAAGGCAGATGCTGTGAAGTCAACCGAAAACTTCTTGTCCACGGTTTTCAGGAAGCCAAATACGCCCTGCGAATCGTCTTTTGCCCGCGCCGCCACGATCGAGTCCGGCGAACCGGTCATAACTCCTTCCGGCTGAATAACTGTGCCCGGGGCCTTCTCCATTTCCTCAGCTCCGGTCTGCACCAATGTCATTAGTCCGACGGCGGCAATTGCTGTCGTCAGCGATTCATTGGTCTTGGCTGCAACGGCGGTCAATTTCGCGATATTTGTGATCTCGGTCTTTAAGCAAGTAAATGGCTCGGCCGATCTGGCCCGCTCAATAACAGCCGACTTTATCTGCGGCCAGAATCGGTGGCCGTACAAAAAGTGGTGCGAAGAATCGATCTTGTCCATTAGCCCAAAGTCGCCTCCGATGGAAACCGACTTCATCGCCTTTTCGACGTCGTCGGCAGATTCCAGGTATCTGACAAGGTCAAGCGGGTAAAAGCGGAACCATATCTGCACGGCGTTGCGGTCAACGTCGTGGATCGCCGGCAGGACCGACTCCACAGCGGTCAGCCACTCTGATTCATTGAACTGTTCAATTGCGTTTATAAATGCGTTATCCATGGTGATAGATCCTCAAACGAAGGTAAACTTAAATTCTACCTAAATTGGCGGTACCGTCAAAAGGTGGAAGGACTCTGCCGCACATTAGTATCGTCCTGACCTTGTAGTGCTTGACGCAAATTTTCGTCTTGGGGTTTCTTTTCGGCCTTTGCGGCTCTGCGGGAAACCGGGCCTCACCTCACGCCAAGCACGCTAAGAGACGCAAAGCAGAATACCCGACATGCGAATCATTTCAAGGTCGGATCCCGCCCGCGAACTAATCATCCCAATGATCGCCCCCAGATCGCCGTGCCTGCATATCGAGACGTCGTCGTTCCTCACGCAGGCGCGAGCGTTCGTCTTCGAGTTCGATCTTTTCCTTTTCACGTTGGCGGGCAAGGCCGCCGTTATCGACAAATTCGAGGATCTTCGGCAGTTCCGCCGCGTCGAACCAAACGCCATGCTGCTTGCACCTGTCGATGATCACGCCGGACGATCGTGAAAAATTGCTGCGGTTCATCAATTGCTTGCAGTCGGGGCAGGGAACATAACTGATCTTTGCCGGTTCCGTGTCGGAGTGAACATAGCTTCCAATAAATCCCAGCACGGACGATTGCTGCTCCTTGCTTGCACATAGACCTTCGAAGGTATCAGGACCGCACCAGAATCCACCGCAGCGTTCGCATTCCTGGATGAGAACTTCATCTATTTTCAAAGACTGAAGTTGGACCTTGCAGCGCGGACAATCGCCCGAATCCTTCGGGTCCAGTAATTGCGCAGGCTGCGCTGAGTGTCCACAATGCGAACAAAATTTGCTCCCGAGAAACATCATGCCCAGGCAAGACGGGCAGGCGACAGTTCGAAGCCGCGAACTGCAGAAAGAGCACTTCGGACGATCGGCAGCGGCCGCCCCGCCGCAATTTGGACAATTCAGAGCTTCGGGCTGCATGAGGCTAACTCTTGCTAAGGCGGTTTTCTATTCCTGCACGCATGGCGTGAACGGGTGCTTGTTGTCCGGTCCATATCTCGAACTGTTTCGCCCCTTGTTCGATGATCATTTCAAGTCCGTTGACGGCCGGCACGCCCGCGGCTTGTGCTTCGCGGATCAAAGTCGTCTCAGGCGGGTTGTAAACAAGATCGTAAACCAACTTTATGCCCGTGAGTTCCGGTTCTGAAAGCACACAGTATTCTGCATTCGAACCAGCGGTGCCAAGCGGCGTTGCATTGACGACAATGTCAAAATCATCAGCCATCCTGCGTTCGCCGACACGGCCCTCGAACGGGATATCAAACTCGTTTGCCAACGCTGTCCCGCGTTCCTCATTTCGGGCAAAGAGGCTCACCGAAGCGCCTTCATCCAGGAGGGCGGCAATACAGGCTCGCGCCGCGCCGCCGGCACCAAAGAGGGCCACGCGTGCTGCGCCCAGTTCGCCATATTTATCCTTCAGAGTGGAGACAAAACCGTATGCATCTGTGTTATAGCCGTAAAGCTTGCCGTCTATGATCTTTATGGTATTAACAGCACCGATCCTGGCAGCGACCTCGTCCACTTCATCTAAATACTGCATGATCGCCTGCTTATGAGGATTTGTGACCGAAAAGCCGTGAAAATTCAATTCTACCTCGCGGCTTTTGGGCAGGACCATACGCTTCATGAAACCGTCAAGGTCGGTGGTTTGCAGCGGAACAAATACGGCGTTGAGGCCCGCGGCCTTGAATGCCGGGTTGTGCATCCACGGCGATGCAGAATAACTGGTGTTACCCGCGATTATCCCATAGACAGCGGTCTCACGATCAAGTTCGCGGACCCTGAAAACGTCGATCAGGTCTTCGGCGGTCAGCTGGCCCGGAGCCGTTTCGCAGCCCGCTTCAAGGGCCGCGTATGTCATGAAAGCCCCATGGGCCGGGCCGAGTATCCGTGTCCATTTTCCCGCCTCGCCCATTGCCAACGCCGTCAAGCGCCGGCCGTCCTCACCCGCCCGGACCAAAAGTTTCCATACGTCTATAGCATCCTCGGCATTTTCCGCCGAGACTACGATCTTGCCGACCTCTTCATCCGAAACTACCGTTTCATACGCCTTTTCAAGATTCGCTATCTCACCCTCGAGATAATGCCGCGAGCGGACAACGAAGCATTGATCGACCCAAAACATAAGATCTTTGCTCAGTATTAGATCATGCTCGTGATCGATCCAGATCGAACCATGATCGATATTTCGGTGCAGCGCGTACTCCATCCAGAATCCGATCCTGCTGGTCAGATCCTTGGTCGAATGGCCGCCTTGTTCCTTTGGCCGCATTGTAAGCAGAATTTGCTTTTCGGAGGCAAGCTGCTCGAATGCGATGCGGACATTTTCCGGATCGAGCCCGTCGAATCGCAATTCGACAACGTCCGCCACAGATTCAGCCCGACGCAGCAGCCCGATCAACCCTTCGGCGTCCGCGGAAAAAACAGATACACAGATCTTTGCGTTATTCATCTAATGAACTCTTGAGGTTTAATACAAAACTCGTTGCGGCGATCAGGCACGCGATGACACCGACGGCCGCGGCCGCCACGACCAGAGTATTTCCGCTCTGCTTGACCGCGATCGCTGTGAGTGCCCACGCAATTGCCAGCGGAGCAAAATAATTGGTCAGGCAAACCCGAATAAACACGCCAAACGCCGCGGCGATCAGCACCAAGGCTGCTCCGAGCACAGGCCGGGCAGAACCAGGATCGGCCTTAACGTAAACCAAAAAGACGGCGAAATTGATCAGGGCCGCCGCCGACGCCCAACCGAGATATAGCCCGAATGTACCACGTACCAAAAATGATTCAAGGCCGGATATCGCGTCCGGCAGTTTCGAATTGATCAAAAACAAGAACGCGGTCAAAACGAGCAGGATAACGAGACAGATCGCGATCTGCTCGCCCGCCCAAAAGAATATCCACGCACAATTGAGGGCCGAGGCAAAAATGTAGAGAGACCGAATCGGGCGAAAGCGATCAAGTTGACCGGGCAGAAGCTGATAGATGCTGAAAACGATGAGCCCTGCGTAGATCAGCGTCCATATGGTAAACGCATACCCGGAAGGTGTGATCACCGACGGAAATTTGTTAGAAATAAGCTCCGGGGTGACACCGCCGACGTGTCCATTGGCCGCCAGCCAGTTGAAGCCAACCGTTCCCACCGTGGCCGCAAGTACGAGGTACGCTCTAATTCGGTCTGTAGTCGAAACCGTTTGGGTCATGGATCGTTCTTTTCCTCTTTGCTTTGCTCTGGCAAACAATCGTTGTAAGGTTGCATTGTAGTTAATCAGCCGGACAACAGTCAAAATCGGCTGTCTCGCCGCTGTAACCTAAAACAGTCGCAAAATTCACTATTTCGTATGAGAATGAACGAAAACGTAAAGTTTTGTAAACGCCGGCTGGCCGGGTGCAACAAGATTCCAACGAAACTACGGGTTTTTTCGTCATATGGCCGGTTTGGGCGATACGGGCTATTTTTGGCACCGGTATTGCAAGCCCTTATGGTGACGCACTTTCCCTCTTCCCCGGAGCGTTAGCTGTTAAGTACGGAATAGGGAGAAAAGGTAGAAATGAAGATATTCAAGCAGTTGCTACTGGGATCGGTCATGGTCATTGGCCTGGCGTTTACGGCCTTTGCCCAGAAGGACGATCAAAAAAAGCCGCGGCCTCCGAAGGAACCACCTCCGAAAGTGGAACCGGCGCCTGAAAAGCCGCCGCCGCGAAACCCCCGCGACGACCAGAAGCCTAAAAAGCCTGATGGTGCAATAGGCTGGCTGGTTATCAACAAAAAAGATATTTTGGCGTGAATCCGGTAACTCGTGATGAACTCCATGAAAT
>CAUJFK010000251.1 GCA_963169175.1 Acidobacteriota bacterium
GTGACCGAGGACACGTTTATCGCCGTCCTTGCTGTGGCCACGAATGCGGGGCAGATCAAGACGGGCAGCCTGTGCCGTTCAGACCGGATCGCGAAGTACAACCAGCTTTTGCGTATCGAGGAAGATCTTGGCGATTCAGCCCGTTTTCCCGGCCGGCGGGCGTTCTATCAGATAGAGCAATCGAAGGCGAATTCACAGTCAAGAGGCTGAAGCGGTTGGACATCGAGAAGCATTTTTCCAACGGCCGTCCGCGAGTTAACGCGCGAGTGATCGTGGACCATATCGGCGGCGATCTTGTGCGATTTGCCGAATTGATGCGTGTCTTCGAACGCGGTGATCGCAGGGTTCAGCAATACGCCGCATGGCCGGTCAGCCTTGTCGCTGAATCGCACCCGGAACTCATCAAGCCGTATCTGGGAAAACTCATCGGTTATCTCGAGCGAAGCGATGTCCACAATGCGGTAAAGCGTAGCGTGACGCGGTTGCTCCAATTCGTCGAGTTGCCAAAGCGATTGCACGGACGGGTATTCTCATCCTGCCTGGACCTTGTCCTCGAACCGTCTGAGCCAATAGCAGTTCGATGTTTTGCACTAACAGCCGCCGAAAGAATAGCAAAAGATCACCCTGCCCTAATGAGCGAGTTAAAACTCGCCGCCGAAATGCGGATTGAGCATGCCTCAGCCGGAATGAAAGTGAGAATTAGACGCCTGCTTTCCGGAAAATGAAACGTGTTGTGGTCATCGGTTCGGGCGGGGCAGGGAAATCGACCTTTTCGCGGAAACTTGGCGAGGCGACGGGTTTAGAAGTTATTCATCTCGACGGCATTTACTGGCGGCCGAATTGGGAAAAGACACCGAAAGATGAATGGGAACGGACCGTGCGGGAACTTATAAAGAAGGACGCATGGATAATGGACGGCAATTTTGGCGGCACGCGCGCGATCAGGGTCAGGGCCGCCGACACGGTAATTCTTCTCGACGTTCCACGCCGCATTTGCCTCTACCGTGTTCTCAAACGTTCGATCATTTTTCGCGGCCGCAGCCGTCCCGATATGGCCGCGGGCTGCAATGAGAAAGTAGATCTGGAATTTCTGGCCTGGGTTTGGAATTACCCGCGAAGCGGACGCAAACGGGCCCTGGATGAAATGAAGCAGTTTCCGGAAAAACGGTTTGTTATACTCAGGTCCGGGCGTGAGGCCGCCGAATTTATCCGAAATGCCGCCGCCAAAAGTAATGGAAGTCAAACTTGACGAATTTGTTGTCAGCACCGACCGCTCGCTGCTTGATATCGACGCTATCCACCGCTTTCTGGTCGAAGCTTCCTACTGGGCACGGGAACGCACACTCGAACAGACGAAAACGGCGATCGAAAACTCGATCTGCTTTGGCCTTTATTCCGACGGTCGCCTGATAGGGTTTGCACGCGTGGTCACTGATCGCGCGACGTTCGCATATATCGGCGATGTTTTTGTCATTGACGAATTTCGCGGCCGCGGTTTGAGCAAATGGCTGATGGAAGTGATCATTTCGCACCCTGAATTGCAAGGCCTTCGCCGCTGGGTCCTCGCCACACGCGACGCGCATTCTCTTTACGAAAAATTTGGCTTCCACGAACTCGTCCACCCCGACCGCTGGATGGAACGCCCGGCTCCAAATGCGTATTGACTGTTTGGATCCGGAATAACCCTTCGTGCACTTTGTGTCTTCACCTTTGTGGACTTTGTGCTGTAGAACTTTTACCACAGAGGCACAAAGGTGAAGACACAAAGGCCGCAGAGAGAGAGAGGAAATATCTTGTACGGCCGTGGCCTGGTTCGGTTATAATAGATCAGGTCAACTTTTGCCAGGTTGACGATCGCTGCCCACTCCTCGCAAACCTTCACCTGAGTATTCCTATATGAGCCTGCACAGAGATCGGCCGTTGGCACTTATTATTCTAGACGGTTGGGGTGTTTCGTCATCGCGCGATCGCAACGCCATCGCGCAGGCTCATACGCCGTTCTACGATGCGATAAGGAATCGTTACGCCTCAACAACGCTTGCGGTTGGCGGATCGGCGGGCGCCGAGATGGGACACCGGATCATCGGGGCCGGCCGTTTGGTCCGCTCTGACGCGTCCCGGATAGCCGATGCCGTTTCAACCGGCGCGATCCTGAAGAACGATGTCCTTCTATCGGCCCTTGCCCGCGCGGCATCGGCGGAACAGGCGGTACATTTTGTCGGCTTGCTCAGCGATAGCGGCGTGCATTCGTCGCAGGAAACCCTGTTCGCACTACTGCGAATGGCAAAGACGTCGGGTGTGCGGGAAGCGTTCATTCACGGAATTCTTGATGGCCGCGATGTTCAGCCCCGAACCGCGGACATTTATGTTGAGGCCCTCGAGATAAAAATGGCGGACATCGGCCTTGGCCGGATCGCGTCGCTCTGCGGGCGTTTCTACGCAATGGACAGCTCCGACCATTGGGAACGGACCGCGAGGGCCTACACAATGATGGTCCACGGCGAAGGCGAACGATGCGCCGACGCCGTTACAGCGGTCCGCGCTTCTTTTCTTCGCGGAATTTCGGATGAGTTCATTTCGCCCCTCGTGTTGGAAAAGGCTGTGGATAAACCTGTCGCGACGTTAAAGAACGATGATCTTGTGATCTTCTTCAATCACCGCGACGAAGGGATGCGTCAGCTTGTCCGGTCGATCGCCGTGCCGGACTACGCTTCGCCGGGGCCGCGTATCGAGGCCGTTTGCCTGACGGAATACGACCCCGAATTTAGATTGGCTGTCGCCTTTGGGCCGGAGACAAGCGGCGGTTGCCTGGCTGAAGTTTTGGAAGCCGAACGGTTGGCAAATTTTCGTATTACCGAAACCGCGCGGTCGGCCCATGTAACCACTTTTTTCAACGGTGCCGCACACTCAAGCATGGACCGGGAACGGCATCTTTTTCTTCAAACGGCTGATATCGGGATTATTGGTTCCGAGCCTGAGTCCAAGAGTTTTAAGATCGCTGACGCGGCTATCCGAGGCGTTGAGGCCACTGCGAACGGCCTGTTCATCGTCAACTTTCCGGCGGCGGCGATCGCGGCCGAAACCGGTGATCTTGCAAAGACCGTCGAGGCCGTTCAGTTCATCGACACGTGTCTTGAAGGCGTAGTGGGCCAGATCTGCAAACGGAACGGTGCAGTGTTGATAACCGCATCGCATTGCGGCTGCGAGAATGTCATGGTTTCGGGAACGTCCGATCCGGTTGCGGAGCCAGCCGATATTTCTGTACCGCTTCTCGTGGTCGATCCGGCGGATGCAGGAGCGAGACTCGCACCCGGCGGGTCACCCGCTGATATCGCTCCGACATTATTGGGAATTCTCGGCGTTGAAAAACCGGCCGAAATGACCGGGCGCGATCTGCGGATCGGCTAAGGACGGGAACTGGCTAGTTTACTGTAACCGCTCGATCGCAAGTACCCTTGTGCCCTCTGTTTCTTCATCTTGGCGATCTTTGTGTTAAAGAAAACGCTAACACAAAGGCCGCAAAGGGCGGGCACAAAGTGCGCGAAGAAGTGATCGTCAAGAACTACTTCCAAAATATCTATTTCAGTCCACCATGTCGTTAAACCCCACCTTATGACATTTCCGTCCCTTCGTGCTAATCTTGTTTTCCTTCAAACTTAAGACGGAAGAAAGACAATACACGATGGTTGAAGAGTTTAGTTTCGACAATACAGACGAGCGCCGTAAGCACCGGCAGAACGGTACAGGTTGGGTAGAAGTGATCGTCGGTTCAATGTTTTCGGGAAAGTCAGAGGAGTTGATCAGGCGACTAAATCGCGCGGCAATTGCGCGGCAGAAAGTACAGGTTTTCAAGCCCATAATTGATGCTCGTTATTCGGTCGAAGAGATTGCCTCGCATGCCGGCCGCAAGCATCTTTCAACGCCGGTTGCGACTGCGGCCGAGCTTAACGGAAATGTTGACCCGGAAACGCAGGTCGTCGGGATAGACGAAGGCCAGTTTTTTGACGCCGGGCTGGTCGATGTCGTTACTGAACTTGCCAATGCGGGAAAACGCGTGATAATCGCCGGCCTCGACCAGGACTACACCGGAAAGCCGTTCGAGCCGATGCCGCAGCTTTTATGCGTGGCGGAGTATATAACAAAGATCCACGCGATCTGCGTAAAATGCGGTTCGACCGCCAATTTTACGCAACGCACGGTCGAATCGGACGCCCGTGTCGAAGTCGGTGCCTCAGATAAATACGAAGCCCGCTGCCGTAAATGCTTTGTCCCGCATTCGGACGCTCCGACAGTAGTTTAGGCCCAATCAGGCCTTATGTACGGTCAGGCTTCGCAGTTTGACGCCATCGCGTTGTTAACGCTAAACTTGAAAGTTACAACGTGGTGAGTTAGAGCGACTTGCGACCACGATAAAAAATCGCTAAAAAGCTAAGAGTTCAATTGAATAGATTTTGAAGAAACTCTGTGCTTTTAGTGCAGAGTTTTTTCTATGGAAGTCGGGTCGATTGAAGTAGTGGTGGAGCCGGATGCTGCGGAATATCGCCGCGTCCTTAGCGAGCGCGCACATTTTACGATTAAGAACCTTCGATACGGTTTAGGAGTGTTGGGTGCTGCCGTGATCATATGGACTATTAATACACTTGTAATACCAGATTTCGATGGTCCCTGGCATCGAACCATATTGTTGGGGTTGAGTATAGCGTGCGCCTCATTCCTTTTTGTTTATGTTGCGTTTAATCATAGTATTCGCCAACAGGCAAACAAATGGACAGGGACGGGGGAACCGATCACGTATTCGCTAAGCCCGAAAGGCATTAAATCTTCGTCGAAGCTCTTGATCTGGGAATCGCCGTGGAGTAGGTTCACACATATAGTTGAGACCGATTCTGATCTTCTGTTCATTGTTGAAGGGAATGATTTTGTTCCGATACCTAAACGATTCGTTTCGGGCCAAACGGCCTTGGAGCAACTGCGTCGTTTGATTCTTTCAAATGCGAAGGGTACGGTTGACCTGATGAGTTAACATAATGAAGAGTTTTCTCGAACTGATTAAAGAAAAAGTCATCGTCTTCGACGGTGCGATGGGTACTTATCTTCAATCGCTCGATCTACCGATCGAGGAATGGGGCGGGGCGAATTTTGAGAATTGTTCCGAGAATCTGCTTTACACGCGACCGGACGCGATCCGTGCCGTACATAATGCGTTTCTCGAAGTCGGCTGTGATGTGATCGAAACGAACAGCTTTGGCGGCAGCGAGATCGTGTTGAAGGAATTTGGCATCGCGGAGAAAACCTATGACATAAACTTGCGTGCCGCGGAATTGGCGAAGAGCGTTGCGAATGATTTTTCGACCGCTGCCCAGCCGCGATTTGTTGCCGGTTCGATAGGGCCGGGAACGAAGCTCCCGACGCTTGGTCACATCACTTATCGCGATCTGAAAGACGCCTATCGCGAACAGGTCCGCGGGCG
>CAUJFK010000252.1 GCA_963169175.1 Acidobacteriota bacterium
TACCATGTCCATATTGGTCTGATTCAGCGTTGCCGCCGTTATTGTTGAAAGCAGTCACTGCCGTTATCCGGCTTCTACCGGCTATGCCAACAAACGAACGGTGATCACTCTTGATTCCCGAATCGACAATTGCAATGCCGATCCCGGATCCATCAAGTTCGGTGCTTGTGTTCAATATGCCCGTGCCGAAAAGGCTAAGGTTCAATCCCTGTCGGATCGTGCGTACAAGAGAAACACCGGTCGTAGTTTCAATATGCCCAAGCACTTTCATTTCACGGTCAAGCGAAAGGTGTCGTGCACCACTGGCGTTCGCAACAGCCTCTGCAGCCTTTAGCGGCATTTCGACGGTCAGCATCCCGAGGTTGCCTGCTTCGCTCTCGATCTTCACACCATTTCGGGCAAGGGCGGACGTCAGGGCGGCATCCCTGATGTCGTCCGCCTGAAGGATCACCTTCACCTTGCTGTTCGGGTCGGAATTACCAAGCATTTCACGAAGATCCGGCGAAAGCTTGTCGCCCACGAACGGATCGGCATCGCGTGGTGCTTCGATCTTTTCAAAACGCGGTTTCAGCTTACTGTCCTGTGCGATCATCCGATCGAAATCTTTCGAAGACGCTGCGGTAATGACCTGGAGCTTTCCGGCTGAGACCGCGGCATAGAGCTGATCGGCGGCGGCGGTGCCAAGATACGGCGAGGTGTGGGAAAGGGCCGTAACGTCATCGACGAAAAGCACGGCGGAATCCTTGGAACCACCGGCCCAGGCGATAACGTGTTTTACTGCCGTCACGGTCAGCGGGCCACCGCTGTCGAGGGCGAGGATGGCCGGCCAGTTTACTTTATAGATCTTCTTCCCCGGAGCGGTGGCCGCAAGTTTCGCTGCCGCGGACCGAAGAACGAATTCACGGTTTTGGCCCGTCTCATCTATAAATACCGGATTTCGTCGTCCCGCCTTCCTCAGGACCGAAGCGATCTGGCCGGCTTCGCGAACGAACATTCCGTCCGCATCCTCTCCTCCATCGGACCTAACCTCGGCTACAAACGCCTTCCAATTCGTCTGTTCGCCGTCAAAGTTCGTCCGTGCGTCAACACTGCTGCCCTGGCCAAAGATGGTCGAGGTCAGTAAAAATGAAAACAAAAGAAATTTGGTTAATAAACTCTTCATGGTTAGTACTCCTCCCCGGGATACTGTGTCGGCCGCGGTGGGCGGCAAGTTGTGACGCCACAAACTTTGCAACGTCCGTGCCAATAGCAGGTACTACCAGTAACTAATTGTATTTGTTATGGGTTAACAGCGGACTGCTTGGACTTGAAAAACTGTGAGAGGGTGTAAATAGGTCAAACTGACCGGTCAATTTGGCAAGCAGGTCAACGAAAAACCGGCGGCAGCCCTGAAAGGATCAACTTTCAGAACCGCCGCCGTTTCAATAATTTGTGAAACTCGCTATTTTGTTATGCCGACCTGGCTCAAAGCATACGCAAATTCGAACGCGACCTCTTTCAGCCGGTCATAACGTCCCGATGAGCCGCCGTGTCCCGCACCCATATTTGTCTTGAGCAGGAGTGTGTTGTCATCGGTCTTCATCTCCCGCAGTTTGGCGACGAACTTGGCACCTTCCCAATAAGGCACCTGGCTGTCGTTGAGTGAGATCTCGACAAGCATATTCGGGTAATCCTGGGCCTTGATGTTGTCGTAGGGGGAATAGCTGTACATATAATCCCACGCCTTTTTATCGTCACGCGGGTTGCCCCATTCGATCCACTCGCCTGTGGTTAGCGGCAGCGTATCGTCGATCATCGTGTTCATTACATCAACAAACGGCACTTGCACGATCGCGGCCTTGAACGTCTGGGGTGACTGGTTTACCACCGCTCCCATCAGCAGGCCGCCGGCGGACCCGCCTTCGATGACAAGGCGGTCGGCGGCCGTGTATTTGTTCGCGATCAGCCATTTTGCCGAGTCGACAAAATCGTTAAAGGTGTTCTTCTTTTTGAACATCCGCCCGTCTTGCCGCCATTTTTCGCCAAGCTCGGAGCCGCCTCTAATATGGGTGATCGCATAGATCATCCCGCGATCAACGAGCGAAAGGCGGCTGCTCGAAAAGTCTGGCGTCATGGACGAGCCGTATGAGCCGTAAGCATAAAGCAGCATCGGCGACTTGCCGTCCAGCTTCGTGCCTTTTTTCATCACGATCGAGATAGGCACTTTCACGCCATCGCGCGATGTCGACCAAACGCGTGTTGTCTCATACTGAGCTTTATCGTAGCCACTCGGGATCTCTTGCTGTTTTATCAACTCACTCTTTCGCGTTTTGAGATCGAACTCAAAGGTCGAATTCGGCGTGATCATCGATGAATAGCTGTAGCGAATGAACGGCGTATCATATTCCGGATTGTTCGCAAGGCCCATTGTATAAACGCTTTCGGGCGTTTCTATCCGGACAGACGCTCGGCGGGTCTTCCGGTCCATGACCTTGATATATTCAAGGCCGTTCTCGAGTTCGGAAACAGCAGCATAGTCTTTGAAAAAACTGATATTCTCGACCTTTATCGCCGGGTTGTGCGGTATAAAATCGGTCCAGTTCTTCTCTGTCGGATCACCAAGCGGGGCCCGCACGACCTTGAAATTCTCGGCGTCCTTGTTTGTGAGGATGTAAAACTCGCCGTTGTCGAACGTCGCC
>CAUJFK010000253.1 GCA_963169175.1 Acidobacteriota bacterium
AAACAAACACGAAAATTCACGAACTAGAGCCCACGCTTCGCTCCCCAGATCGCCCTCTGACACTTTTTGTCATCGTGCCGTTACCAAAATCTGTTATCAAACGGCGCCAAGCCGCAGTTGTCCAGGTTCCGCTACCGCGGCCAGCCTCGCCCACAGGATCACCTAAATCGCTGTCATTACAGCAGTTCTACCACAAATTGCAGGCTGGCAACCGTAGTTCCCGCCCTTTGGCACGGTGGTTGTAATAGGACAGTCAGCCTGGGAAAGGTAGAACTTGAACTATTTACTTTAGGAGCTTGTGAACTAGAAATGAAAAATCAGAAAGGTTTCTCACTCATCGAATTGCTGATCGTCGTCGTGATCATCGGCATCATTGCTGCAATCGCTATCCCGAACCTGCTGGCGGCACGCCGCTCGGCGAATGAAGGCTCGGCCGTCTCGTCGCTGCGTACCATTCACGGTGCGGAAATGACCTATAACTCCACCAATGGTGGCGGTAACTTTGGTACCCTCGCGGACCTGTTTGCAAATAATCTTGTTGACCAACAGCTCGGCGGCACTGCCCCGAACCAGAAGAGCGGTTACGTGTTCACGGCTGGCGATCAGGATCGCACCGCGACGGTTCCCGCTGTGTTCGGTGCTTGTGCTAACCCGACGACAGTAGGCGGCGTTACCGCTACTGGTACCCGTTCCTTCGGTGTCGCTACGGACGGCGTTATCTACGCAGTTCCAGCCGCGGCGGCCGGATGTTCTGTTGCGGCTGCAACGGGCGTAGTTACCTTCACGGGTACAACCAGCCCGATCGGCAACTAGTCTTAAAAACTCTTCACTTCTGGAAGGGCCGTCTGGTATAATTCAGACGGCCCTTTCTGCATTTCCCGCCGGGGCCGCAGGCGTTCTCAAATTTCACTCAAGCCAAATATTACGGGGCAAAGGCGTTACGCTACACAGGTAGCGATTTTATTTGGCCATCCTTCAATTGGAGGATGTACGGAAAAGTATCCATGGCAGACGAACCGTTGACGCCGACTCTTGTTCATCTTATTCGGTATTTTTCCTCGTCATATTCAGTGGTAAAGATTTACCAACCACAGAAGAAGAGGAAGGAAATCAGAATTTCGGAACAAGAGCATCACAGCAAAAAATAATTTGAGAGTTTTTAGACCTCCTCACAAAAATGCGCGAAGCGTACGTCAACTTAGAATCTGGATGAAAGTCACAATTCAACACTACCTGACTTCCGCATGGCCGCTTGTCATTGTCGTGCCGCTGGTCCAGGTGCCGCTGCCGATGTTTGTGACCGGCCATCCGTGGCGGGCGGAGTTGGTTCTGGCACTATATGCGGCCGCGTTGATCGGGACGGTACTTTTCGCAAAGAGGTCCGGCTTCCCTTTTGGCGCGCCGATGATGCAGCCAGGTCGGCGATTTTCCGTTCTGATCGCGGCAGTAGCTGCGTTCGGATTCATCTCGTCATTCTGGGCCGGATCATTTGCCTCGGTCGTGCATCACACGCTTCTCTGGTCGCTGTACCTAATCTTTTTCGCCATTGCCGCCGAGGTCGTAAGTGATCGACGCTTTCTTCGCGGATCATTTTTTGTTCTCGGTGCGGTTGTACTGGTCTATTGCGGCATTTGTGCACTTGAATTTTTCCTGCGGCCATCGCTGGATCAAACCTTTGGCTTCCGCTATGCACGGTACGCCGAGATAAGCGCCGCCCTTCTACCGCTTTTTGTTTCATTGGCGATGCGGCTGAAAGGGCGCAATTTTGCCCTCGCCGCCGCTGCTGTGGCCGGGCTATGGCTTCAGGTGTTGTGTTCGCAAAGCCGCACGGCGGTTATCGCATCGCTGCTCGGCCTTGCTCTCTTTGCCGGGCTTTCGATATTGTTCGACCGCTCACGGCTTGATCTGAAAAGAGCTGCGGTCCTTGCCGGGCTATTTATCACGGTCGCGCTTTCCGCACAGCTTCCTTCGGTTCTCTCGGCTGACCGCGCCGGCTCACTTACCCGATTCAGCACCGCCGCCGAAACCGATGCATCGAACTCAATCGGCCAAAACGTGCGCCGCCAGTTTATCGGTGTTGGCCTTGAGATGGCCAAACAGAACCTGATCACGGGCGTTGGTGCAGATAACTTCGGGTTGGAATACAACAAATATCGGGCCGTCTATTCCGTCAATACCGACGATCGGTCGATAGCGGCATACGGCGAAGACGGCCTTCCTGAACGCGCCCACAATGAATATCTGCAGGTATTAACGGAATCCGGCATCGTCGGCCTCGCCATCTTTGGTGCGATGCTGATGTACATTCTGTTCGTCGGCTATGGGCTGATCAGGCGGTTTGCAAATGAACGCTACTCGATCACGCGTATCGCGGCATTCGCCGGCATCGTCGCGTTTCTCGCATCATCCGCGTTTAGCTCGTTCTCATTTCGCCTCGGCCAGAATGGAATTGTCTTTTTCTTTCTCGCGGCGCTGTTGTTGAGAAGATCTGGTAGCGGCACTGAAACAGGCCCGTCTCTGAACCTTGTCCGCCTGCCGGTAATGTTGATACTTTTGCTCACCGCTCTTGCGTTTTTTTCCGCACGCGGCTGCAGCCAGTATTTAGTGAATGCCGGCGAACGAACTCCCAACGCGATCGAGGCAGCACGAACATTCGACACGGCATTGATGTTCGATCCATCGAATGCATCGGCCCATTTCTCCTATGGCATGCGGCTCTTAGGTGAACGCGATTTCGAAAATTCCGCCCGCCAATTTCGCCTGGCGGTGGACAAAGGTATCAATAACGTGACGACGTATTCATATCTGATATCGGCGCAGTATCTGGCGAATAAGCGTATTGAAGCAAGGGATACCGCGGCCGAAGCCGTAAATATCTTCCCATACTCTGCCTTTATGCAAACGCGCCTCGCCCTGTTGGAAAGCGAGCTTGGCAATAAGGCCGCGGCGGGAGCGCATTTTGCAAAAGCGGCTGAACTCGATAAAAAAGCGGCCGTGACGTGGCGGCTTTTGATCGGCCAGGGAGCACGGGCCGCCGCCGAAGCCGGACGACGCGGCGAGGGCGTGGACGTGCTCTACAACCTGCAGCCCGAGAACGCAATGTGGGCCGTCATAACCGAGCGTGAGATCCGATTTCCGGAAGAGAAATTCAAATTCCCGACGCCTGAAAAACCGTAGGTCGTGTCTTCGTTCGTGCGTTTCGTTTCTTGATTCGTGCATTTTTCGTTGTGACGGCAAGGCCGAAACCCGGACCACGAAAGAGACGAAAAGAAGACACGAAAAACCTCGAAACAAAACGGCGTTAGAAAAGATGCCTGCTTTGATCAAGTGTTCCTGCCCAATACCAACGGCATAAAGTTTAAATCGGGCCTGGAAATAATGTAAAATATTCTGGGCCCGGTTCCCGCCTTCGTTGCTTGCTCGATGCGGCGATCTTCAAACACCAATTATTTAACGCAGATATTCGTCATTGCCAAAAACGCGTTTCGCGAGGCGGTGCGGGACCGTATTCTCTATAATCTGGTCATCTTTGTTTTGCTCCTGACCGGCGCCGCAATATTTCTCGGTGAGTTGACCGCCGGACAGGAAGTTCGCACGATCATCAACCTCGGCCTCAATGCGATCCTTCTGTTCGGCGCATTTATCGCGATCTTTGTTGGCGTAGGATTGGTTTCAAAAGAAATAGAAAAACGCACGGTTTACGCGATCTTTGCAAAGCCTGTCACAAGATCTCAGTTCCTGGTCGGAAAGTATCTTGGCCTGTCTCTGACGCTACTGGTCAACACGGCGGTAATGGGAATCGGCGTAACGCTCGCGCTTCTTTATGTCGGCGGCGGCGACCGGTTGGCATCGGTGTGGGTGGCGGTATTTTTTGTCTTTCTTGAACTCTGCGTTTTGACGGCGGTCGCGATCACATTCTCTTCGTTCTCCACACCGGCGTTGTCCGCCCTATTCACGTTCTTTATTTTCGTGATCGGCCATTTCAGTTCGTCGCTGCGCGAGTTTGCCGCCGCACTTGGCTCCGCCGGGGCAAAGGCCGTTTTCGGGACGATCTATTACATAATGCCGAACCTTTCGCTTTACGGCTTTCGGACCCAGGCGGCGTATGGCCTGCTTCCTGACGCGGCGGCGGTCGCGGCCATTACCGGTTATACGATCGTCTATATTGCCATTCTGCTGTCGATCGCCAACTTTATTTTCAGCCGCCGAAATTTCAAGTAGATCCTAAAATGAGCAAAACAGTGCAAGCCGATCGATCTCGTGTCCGCCTTAGCGGCCTGGTGTTGGCCGTCGCCTTGCTGATAGGATCTTTTGCCGTTTACTTTCTCTCGAACGCCGCCGGGGCCAGCAGGACGCCTGTGCCGGAATCCGCCATTGACGACGATCTTTCGCTTGAAGGCAAACGGCTCAAAGGCTTCGTATTCGGCGCCGAAGGACTTATCGCGGACGTTTACTGGATGCAGTCGCTGCAATATCTTGGCGACAAGTTCGTCAATGCCCCGCCCGACCAGGTGATAAGTCTCGACGATCTACGCCCGCTGAACCCGCGATTGCTTTACCCATACCTCGACAACGCAACGGACCTCGATCCCGGCTTTATGGCGGCGTATTCATACGGTGCGACCGTCCTCCCCGCTATTGATCCCGCAACGGCAATAAAATTCACGGAAAAAGGAATAGCGAGTAACCCTGAGAACTTCCGGCTCTATCAATATCTCGGTTTCATTTACTGGAAGCTTCACCGTTACGATGAGGCGGCAGCAGCCTATGAGCGTGGGTCCGAGCAACCTGGTGCACCGCCTTTCATGAAAGCAATGGCGGCGTTCATGGCCAGCAACGCAGGCAGCCGCGAAACCGCCCGCGCGATGTACCGCCAGATGAGCGATTCCGGTGACCAGCAAACGCGCCTTAATGCCGAGTATCGTTTGAATGAATTGGATGCGGAAGAGCAGGTGGAGGCGATCAACGCAAGGCTGTCCGACTACCAGAAAAAGAATGGTTCATGTGTGCGGAGCCTTAAAGATATCGTCCCCGCACTCGGCGCGGTCAAACTCGCGGGTGGAGCGCAGTTTCAACAAACCGCGGCCGGCGAGATCGTTGACCCGAAACTTGCACCATATGTTTTGGACAGTGCAGCATGCAGCGTTCATTCCACTTCCTTTCCCAAGACGGGGGCGAACAAATAACGAATGGAACATATCGTCGAGATACAAGATCTGTCTAAAGATTACGAAACCGGATTCTGGAAGAAGAAAAAGGTCCGCGCGCTGGATGGCCTTTCGCTCCGCGTTGAACCCGGCCAGATCTTCGGCTTTCTCGGCGGCAATGGTGCAGGCAAAACGACCACGATCAAGATCTTGA
Organism: Acidobacteriota bacterium; assembly: GCA_963169175.1. GTDB lineage: Bacteria > Acidobacteriota > Blastocatellia > Pyrinomonadales > Pyrinomonadaceae > OLB17. The sequence continues at coordinate 5,362 of CAUJFK010000253.1, forward strand.
TGGGCCTGCTGTTTCCGACATCGGGCACGGCCCGGATCTTAGGCCGCGATATCGGTGATACCTCGATGCACCGTGAGATCGGTTATTGCCCGGAGAATCCGTACTTTTACGATTACCTGACCGCTGACGAGCTGATAAATTATTTTGGCGAGATCTTTGGGCTTGACAGCGCACGGCGAAAGGAACGCTCCGCAGAGCTTCTCACCAAGGTCGGACTTGCCGAAAAGGATTGGAACAAACAGCTTCGCAAATACTCGAAAGGAATGCTTCAGCGCGTCGGGCTGGCGCAGTCGCTGATCAATGATCCGAAGATAGTATTTCTCGATGAGCCGATGAGCGGCCTTGATCCCGTGGGCCGCCGCGAGATACGCGAACTTATCGCCGAACTGCGATCTTCCGGCACAACGGTTTTTATGTCCACGCACATCCTGTCGGATGTCGAAGCACTGTGCGAACGCGTTGCGATACTCCGCCGGGGCAAACTCGCCGCAACCGGCCGCCTCGAAGATCTTCTGGCAAACAGCGAACAGCAGGCATTTGAAATAAACGTCTCCGGTATTTCCGCGGCCGCCCTGAGACCCTTCGCAGCCTCCAGCAATGCCGAACTGTTCGAAAAGCCGACGGGCATCAGCCTTCAGGTAAATTCAGAAACCGAGATAGACGCGGCCCTCAAAGCTGTCAGAGGTTCCGGCGGCAAACTCCTCTCCGTCCAGCCGGTCGGGCGATCACTCGAAGAATTATTCGTCGAAAAGACCGGCACCGCCTAGCTCGACTTTGTGGCCTTTGTGTCTTCCCTCTGTGCCCTCTGTGGTTAAAATCTTGCCCCAAACACAAAGGGCACAAAGGGAAGACACAAAGTACAAGGAGGGAAGATCGAAAATTATTTGAACACTACGGCGCGACTTTTACCGCTGTGACCTTCCATCGGATATTCGCCCTTTCCGCTTTTGGGTCAAAGCCTTCGAGGCTCACCGTGACCGGCGAGATCGTCTCGTTCGGCCCAAGCTGTTGAAACTGAACCGGAACCGGCAGGATCCGTTTTTCTTTCACGACATTATTCTGCAGGTCCACGACCGAAACTTTCACTTCCAAGGCCGTTATGGTCTTCGGCCCCTTGTAGCGAATGCTGCCGACGATGAACATTGAGATAGTGCCGAGCGCATTTGGCGATTCTATCGTGCGGTCATCGGTAGCGATAATTATGTCCTTTGATATCGCGGCAAATTCAGGCGAGCCTTCGGTAAACGCTCCCTCAAGCATTTTTGCCCGCTGGTCTTCGGCGGGCGGCTGCAATGCGATCAGCAGAGCGGCCGCGCCGATCAGCAGAATCCCGACGGCCACGCCGATAACGAGTCCGTAGTTTATACCTTTCGGCTCTTTCTTTTTATCTCGGAGAAGTGAGTCCATTGCATTTTTCCAAAGTGTTAAAAACACTTTTGGCGATAAGTTCCGTTAGGTTATCATTCTAAACATCGAACCCATTAGCTCCAACCAGCGCGCCGCCCGATTTGCCGAGGTTGCATTGCCGCTGCCTCTGCGGCGAACGTTCACTTATGCCGTACCGACCGGATTTCGTTCGGCCATCGAAACGGGTTCGCGCGTGCTTGTTCCGTTCGGAAAGCGCAATTTAACAGGTTATGTCGTCGCGTTTCACGATACTCTCGACCCCGAACTTGGCCTAAAAGTAGAAGATATCAAGGATGCGATCGAGCTGCTCGACGTAACGCCGCTGATCACGCCGGAAATACTTGCACTTACGCAATGGGCCGCTGATTATTACGCCGCCAGTTGGGGCGAAATGCTAAAGGCTTCCCTGCCCGCCGGGATAAATAAAGCAAGCGAACGCATCCTTTCGATCAATGAGGCCGGCCGCGAGGAGCTTGTGCAAATGGCTGCCGGACGCATGAACACGCGGGCCGACATTCTGCATTTTCTGGCTGGAAGCGGCGAGACCCCACAGAAAACACTTGAAAAGGATTTTGGCGAAACCCGTGCCCGCCGGTATATCCGCGGCCTTCTCACTTCCGGTGCGGTCGATGCCTATTTTCGAAGCTCATCGGCCAAGGTAAGGCCAAAACAGCAGAAATCGGTGCGGCTGAGTACGTCTTCACCCATCGATGAAAAGCCGCTCACAGAAGTTCAAAGCCGCATTCTGGAAACACTCGCTCACGCCGGCGGCGAAATGCCGTTTGTCGATCTGCTTGGACGGGCCGAGGCAGGTGCATCGCCAATAAACACTCTTGCAAAGCGCGGTTATCTGGAAGTTTTCACGAGTGAGGTCTTTCGTGACCCGCTCGCCGATCTGCATCTGCCGGAGAGTGGTGACCTGGTGCTGAATCAGGAACAGGCCGATGCACTTGCTCAGCTCGAACAGGCGGTCAGCACCGGCGAATACAAGGGATTCCTCCTTCACGGCGTGACGGGCAGCGGCAAGACCGAGGTCTATATTCGCGCAATGCGCGCCTGCTTGGCCACAGGCCGATCAGCATTGATGCTGGTGCCGGAGATCGCTCTGACGCCCATCTTTTCGCGACGTCTCAAGACGGCTTTTGCCGACCGCGTCGCTATCCTCCATTCAAACCTGTCGCCCGGGGAACGGTTCGACGAGTGGCGCCGCATACGACGCGGCGATGCACGTGTCGTAATAGGTACACGCTCGGCGGTATTCGCACCGCTCCAGGATCCGGGGCTGTTCATTGTTGATG
>CAUJFK010000254.1 GCA_963169175.1 Acidobacteriota bacterium
GAGACAAAGATCGGCCAGGCCGCACCGGTGCAGCTTTCTAACGGCAATCTGGACTATCTTGTGGAGGATGTTTCGTCAGACGGCTCAAAGATCCTCTACAGCTCGTTGGGTGAATCTTCCGACCTATGGCGGATCGGCACGGAGAATTTGACCGAGTCGATATTGGCAAACGACGTTGCCGCGGAATACTGGGCCGATATTTCTCCGGATGGAGAACGTGTTGCGTTTCAATCGGTTGGGCAGGTGAACCGGCCGTTCTCGGGTTCGATAGACGTAGCGTCTGGATCGGCAGCCGCATCGCCTGCTGTGGTTGCGTCGAATGGCTTCGCTCCGGCCTGGTCACCTGACGGAAAGTGGATAGCGTTTTTCAAGCGGGTTGCATCCGGCATTGAGGTATGGCGGGTCGCGGCGACGGGCGAGGACTCGTTAAAACTTGCCGAAGGAACGATCCTGACACCGGGATACAGCACGGTCCCGTATCTGAAATTGGGTACAAACCACATTGAATGGTCGCCCGATAGCCTAAGCCTGGCATACTCAGCCAAATCGAATGGTGTGTCGAACATTCGACTGGTAGGGACGGACGGAACGCAGGACCGCCAGTTGTCGGGGAACAAGGATGAAAACGAGACCTTGAGCGACCCGGCATGGATGCCGGACGGAAAGGGCCTAACGTTTTATTCGGAGTACACATCGCCGGCGCCATCGCGCGAGCGAGGCTATCGCCTATGGCTTTATAGCCTGGACGATAGCTCTCAGCGGGCCATATACGATTCGCACGTAAGGTTCAGGGTCCTTGGACTTGCTTCAGACGGGAAGAATATTATAATTGCCCAGAATGAAAATTCCGCTGAATCGGCACCGGTCAGCGAAAAGGCAAATATTTACTCGCTGAATATTGGAACAGGTGCCAGAACAGCGATCCAATCGATCGAGAATGTCTATTTGTACAACATTCAATTATCGCGAGATGGCCGGTCGATCGCATTTGTTTCCCGGAACAATGGAGCTTCGACGATCTCGACCGTCGCGGCCAGCGGCGGTGTCCCGAATAGATTGCTTGTCGTGAATGATCCAAAGATACTTATTTCGACCCTCGCGTGGGCACCGGATGGAAAGTCGATAGTATTTGGAAAAGAAACCCATACAAACCTGTTATCAATGCTGACTGAATAGATCTTCAGTGGAGGAATTCATTATGAACGAACTGATCAGAATGAGCCTCGCGATGGTTGTTTTTAGTACTATCGTGTTGAGCCTGGCCTGCGGAAGCGGCTCCCAAAATGCAAACGTTACCGAAGATGGGTTCGGCAAGCCGCCGAACCCCTGCAGCTCTTCCGATGTGACTACAAAGATGCGCGACCTCGATCAAAGGATAAGGAATGACGTCAAATATCAAAAGGGCACAAAGTTGCAGAAGCAGATCATGGACGGAACGTTCACTTTTACCTTGGTTCCGTTTTCGTCGCGAAATCTGATAGAACTCAAGTTGAATGGCCGGTTCCTGGGCAAGGGGAAGGGTGACACACAAACGGCTATGGAGGATTTCTTCGACATCATTGATGACTTCTTAAAGGAAGGTTGTATTCAAAAGGTCACGATCAATGAGAAGACGGCAGGGACGGGGACCGCGACCAGTGGATTTGAGTGGCAACTCTGCGAACACCCCGACGTCTACTGCGACGGAGTTTGCCAACCGTCATGCGGGATACCTGGTACGAAACCGCCGGCGGACCCAACTGCTAACAGCAGCTCGAACTCAAACAACAAATCGAATTCAAACGTTAACGCGAATACAAGCGCAAATGCCAACACAACTACAAGTAACGGAAACTACTGACGATGCGAAGGGGCCGCAGGGTCAAACGCACTTTTATCGTTGGGAGGACATGCCCCGCGAACGTGTCACCGACATGCTGGACCGGCGGCTTATAACGGCTGATCGGATGATGCTGGCGCACGTGTATCTGCAAAAGGGCTGTATCGTGCCGCGGCATTCGCATGAGAATGAACAGTTGACCTATATTCTCGAAGGTGCTCTCCATTTTTGGATCGGTGAGAACGGCGAGGAAGAGGTCACTGTTCGAGCGGGCGAAGTCCTGGTCATACCGTCGAACGTACTCCACAAGGCAGAAGCGCTCGAAGATACACTAGATGTGGACATCTTCAGCCCGCCGCGACAGGATTGGCTCGATAAGACGGATGACTATTTGCGGAAGTAGGCCCAAAGCGGATGTCCGAAGGTTCCCGCGACGTTCGCCCTGAGGACGCCGACCCTTGGTAATCTGGTTCGCTAGTTTCCTTCATCTTGTTCAGTGGTAAAGAGTTACGAACCACAGAATTAGATGAAGGAAATCTTAATTTCGGAACAATTTCGTCCAACCAGGACTATCTTAGAGCTTCTCAAACCTCCATTTATTGAATTTGCATGGATCTTGGAATTCAGGGAAAAGTTGCGTTAGTTGCGGCTTCCAGTCAGGGCCTTGGGTTAGCGGTTGCAGAGGAGTTGGCGGCTGAAGGGGCGAGGCTGGTTATGTGCGCGCGGGGCGAGGACGCGCTGCGGACAGCATGCGAGTCGATAGCGGAACGCTCGGGAGTTGAGGTGTTGGGAATCGCGGGAGACCTTTCGCAGCACGCCGATATCGAACGCATAGTCTACGCGGGGATTGACCGTTTTGGCCAGATCGATATTCTTGTCACTAACTCCGGCGGCCCGCCAACCGGGGTTTTTGAGGGCCTGAGCCGGGAAGATTGGGAGGCTGCCGTAGGCGGATTGTTGTACAGCGTGATCGATTTGACTCGATCCGTTTTGCCGGGAATGAAAGAACGCGGTTGGGGCAGGATCTTGAACGTAACGTCGATCGCCGCAAAACAGCCTGTCGAAAACCTGATGTTGTCGAACAGCATTCGGGCCGCCGTGACTGGTTTTGCAAAAACCCTTGCAAACGAGGTGGCTGCGTATGGCGTAACTGTCAATAACATCCTGCCCGGTTACACGGCGACGGATCGGGTTGAGGAGCTTGCTCGAACGCTGGGTGACCGTGAAGGCGTCGAAGCAGCCGACGTAAAGGCCCGGTGGGAATCAGAGATACCAATGCGCCGTCTCGGCCGGCCGGATGAATTTGCCGCACTCGCCGCCTTTCTTGTTTCCGAACGGGCAGGCTATATAACGGGATCGTCCATCACCGTTGACGGCGGATGGGTCCGCTCCGTAATCTAAAGCGGGCCGATCCGATCCGTAATTCTAGATCAGATCACGACACTTGGTGAGATCCTATCCGAAGGCCATATGCAAACGGCCTTTCGATCATATTGAGTTATCCGCCACATTAGCCTTGGCCGGTCTCGTGCGTGATCAGGCCGATGCATTGCCGGGGTGCGGGACTTCTTCGGAAGTACTCGAGTTTTCAAGGAAGGCCGCGTAATCGTTGCGGGCGGCTTCGATTACTTGATATGAGGCCACCCGTCCGTACGAGTATGGAATTTCGCAGACATTCGCTGCGTCAGGCAGGTTTTTGTATGTCAGAAAGTAATGTTCGAAGCGCTCCAAGATCCCCTTGGGCAAGTCAGCGATCTCACGATATTGCTCAAAGACCTTGTCACCCTTCAACACAGAGACTATCTTATCGTCAGCTTCACCGTTATCGATTAGGCAAAATCCGCCTATCGGCCGGGCTTTGAGGATGATGTCGCCGCGCGGGATGTGATGTTCGCTCAGGACAAGAATGTCGAGCGGATCGCGATCGCCGCGAGCTATATGAATAGCGGTCTTGCCTCGTGCAAGGGATGCGACGCCTTCATCGCAGTATGTCCGCGGGATAAATCCATAGTTTGCGGGAACAACATTAGAATATTGCTGCGGCCGGTCGATTTTTAGGTATCCGGTTTCTTTATCGACCTCGTATTTCACCGTATCGCGCGGCACGATCTCAATGAAGACCGTGACTTCTTCCGGCGCACCATCACCGATCGGGATGCCGTGCCATGGATGGGCTTTGTTCGTTCGAACCATAGACCTTATTATTGTCGCGGCGAAACTCAATGTCTAACAGCGTCACAACTGAATCGCATCCGGGAACTCTAATAGTTCGATTCAACCGTCCGGAGATCCGAAACCCGTTGTCTCTGGACGTTCTTGCGGAACTTGAGCAGATACTGGACAGCATCTGGGTACTTCCAAAGCTGATCTTCACGGGATCCGGTGGAGTATTTGCTTCAGGGGCCGACCTCCGCGAGATCGCCGCCCTATCGCATGAAGAGGCGCCGGAATTTGCCCGTCGCGGGCAGGCGTTGATGGACGGGATCGCTGCGCTTCGCGTGCTGACGATCGCCTCGATCGAAGGCCCGTGTTTTGGCGGAGCGCTTGACCTCGCCCTCGCGTGCGATCGCCGTATCGCCGCGCCGGACGCAAGGTTTTGTCACCCTGGCACCGGATTGGGAATAATCACCGGATGGGGCGGCACACAGCGGTTGCCGCGCCTGGTTGGCGAATGTGCAACGCTGGAAATGCTCTTTACAGCCGAACCCATCGACGCAACCGATGCGAAAAGGATCGGGTTGATCGACGAGATCGCCACCGATCCGCTAGCCGCGGCGATCAAGTTTTGACAGTGCCTTTTACTTCCACGTCGGGTTTAGTGAAACTGTCGTAGTTGAATAAGATCTCGGTCTCTTTCCTTGCCGGCTGGCGGCCTTTGGGCCTGCGAAATTGTGTAAATACGATCCGCTTTGGGGTCAGGATCGCAAACGGACTGTTGTGATAATCAAGCTGTGTTTCAACGGCGATGACCGGCGTGGATCCGGCACCGTTTTGGATCGATACTCGGCGATCCTCCTTGCGGACCTGAAACGTCTCCCGGTCGATCCAGAATCTACCAGATACCCTTGCCACGGCATTGTCCGGCAGGTCGATATCAAAAACAAGTTCGGGCTTGCCATCATTTGCCATTTGTTTGGGGTCCATCGAAATATACCGTGTATCTCGCGTCTGATCGTACGTGACCACATACACGCCGCGGCCGTCCAGTTCTTCTGTTCCACTAACGATAAATCTGAACGACGGCCGAATGTTGTCCGCCAGGACGACGGCCTGAAAAAGTGTCAGGCCGTTTATGAAAAGAGGATCATCGAAACGTGAGCCTTCTTTTTCGATACGTTCCCACTCCCGGGCGGAGTTGCTCCCGGCGGCGATCTCGGTGAAAAACTCCTCTGCACGCCTATCGGCATTTTCAACTGCGCGTCCGTCAACCGATATCACGTTTCGAAATTCACCTATCCTTCCGTTGGCCGGTGACTGGTAAACGATGAACGTCGAAACGATCTCACGGCTCGATCTCACGCTGCCGCTCTTATCGAACATCCGAAACGACTTTGTTTCCCGCGACAGAAGATCTTTGAATTCATCGATATATCGGCCGCGTTGTACGACAGATTTGGCGATGATCTCTTCGACCGGCGGTACACGCGGCACCTGTCCCGTGACCGTCACTGCGAATACAACAATTAGAAACGCCGTATGAGAGAGGAATTGCAAAGTAGGTTTCATTACAACTTGCGGAAAATTCGACCTTAGCAAGAGAAAATACCGCTTCATTATTGTATCATCCACGTTTATGTCCAAGGTAGATATTTGGAATTGTGTGTCAACCGAGCAGATCGCCGATTGCCGTGTCTTTCGCGTCAGGCAGGATCATTGCATTCGAAATGGGAACGGTCAAACAAGTGATTTTTACGTTATCGAATCGCCGGACTGGGTCAATGTTATTCCAGTCACGGGTGAAGGGGATATTGTAATGATCGAGCAATTCAGGCAGGGAACCCGTGAGGTGACGCTTGAGCTGCCGGGCGGCATGATCGACGATGGCGAGGAGCCGGAGGCGGCGGCTCGGCGGGAACTTCTGGAAGAAACCGGCTACACTTCCACCGACTGGGTACTGATCGGGGCATCGAGGCCAAATCCGGCACTTCAGAGCAATACCATGTACCATTACCTGGCACGGAACTGCAAGAAAACGTCCGAGATCTCGCTGGATGAGAACGAAAGTATTGCTGCAAAGCTTGTCACCAGGGATGAGGCGGAAACGCTCATCGCTGATGGGACCATAACGCATTCGCTCGTGGTTGCCGCATTTTTATACCAGCGCATATTCGATGGCCGTGACCGGATTAGTCAGTAAACCCGGATGGAGCCTTGCTCATAGGCGGGGTTACGCATTATTCTGATCGCACTGGATAGACATATGAAAGTTCAATTGGTCAGGATCGCCCACGCACGATCCGGCGACAAAGGTGATACCGCAAACGTCGGAATTATTGTGTTCAAGAACGAATTGTATCCGGCGCTTGTACGTGAAGTGACAGCCGAGGCCGTAAAGGAACATTTTGGCCCAATGGTGCACGGCGATGTAGAGCGCTTTGAATTGCCAAATCTTAACGCGCTTAATTTTCTGCTGCACGGGTCACTCGGTGGCGGCGGCACGCTAAGCCTGATGACCGATGCCCAGGGGAAGACGTTTTCGACCGCGCTTCTCAGAATGTTCATTGATCTGACCGATGATGAGGCAAGGGCCTTGGACCGCTAACTGGCCTTAGCATCCGAAATTCGATCAAAAAATGTTTCTGTAATGAACCATGCGCAGACTCCGCGTGTTTACCGCAGATATAATTTTTCTATTTGGAGGATAAGTTCCGTGAAAACATGCGTCCGTCGTTTGCTCGCGTTAGCCGCTGTATTCCAGTTGGTGTTGACCCCGTTTGCGGCCCAGTCCAATGTTGCAATGCTCGGCTTCTCGCCTGATGCCTCGGCACGCCAGCGTTCGCTTGAGGCCCGATTCGATTCGGCCCTGACGGCGACGAACTTGCGCGAGTGGATGAAACGCCTGAGTGCCCGCCCGCACCATTTGGGTTCGCCTTACAACAAGGAGAACGCGGATTTTATCGCGGCGCAGTTCAAATCATGGGGTTATGACACCAAACTTGAGCGGTTCGACGTTCTCTTCCCAACACCGAAATCACGTCTCGTTGAGATGACGGCTCCCGAACGGTTTACGTTGAAGCTGAATGAACCCGCTGTTGACGGCGATGCGACCTCGGGGCAGCAGTCGGAACAGTTGCCGAGCTATAACGCCTATTCTGTTGACGGCGATGTCACCGGGCCATTGGTATATGTAAATTATGGTATTCCGGCGGATTACGAAGAGCTTGAAAAGCGCGGGATCGACGTAAAAGGGAAGATCGTCATTGCTCGTTACGGCGGCTCATGGCGCGGCATAAAACCCAAGGTGGCCGCCGAGCATGGAGCGATCGGGTGCATAATTTATTCCGACCCGCGGAACGATGGGTATTACCAAGGCGATGTTTATCCAAAAGGCTCGTACAGGAATGAGAACGGGGTTCAACGCGGATCAGTTATGGACATGCCGCTCTATCCGGGCGATCCATTGACTAAGGGCGTTGGGGCCGTTCCCGACGCACGACGCATTCCGATCAAAGATGCACCGACGCTGACAAAGATCCCGGTGCTGCCCATCTCGTATGGCGACGCACTTCCGCTACTCAGAAATCTCAATGGCGCCGTCGTTCCCGAAAGTTGGCGCGGAGCACTCCCGATCACCTACCACTTTGGCGGAAACACGCCGACCGTTCGCATCAAACTTGAGTTCAATTGGGACATCAAACCGATCTACAACGTCATAGCGACATTGAGCGGAGCGGAACGGCCCGATCAGTGGATAATTCGCGGAAATCACCGTGATGCTTGGGTAAATGGTGCCGAGGATCCGATCAGCGGCCTTGTTGCCCTGATGGAAGAAGCCAGATCGATCGGCGAATTGGCCAAGTCCGGATGGCGCCCAAAACGAACGATCATTTACGCAGCTTGGGACGGCGAAGAAGAAGGTTTGCTGGGTTCGACCGAATGGGCCGAACAGCACGCCGCTGAACTTGCGGACAAGGCAGTTGCCTACATCAATACCGATTCGAACGGGCGCGGCTTTCTGGGCATCGGCGGCTCGCATACGCTTGAAAAATTCATCAATCAGGTTGGCCGTGATGTTCCTGATCCGCAAACAAAACTGAGCGTATGGGAACGAGCGCGAGCAAATCAAATCGTGAACGGCTCAGCCACAGCCCGCAATGAAGCAATGAACCGCGGCGACCTCCGGATATTCCCGCTCGGTTCGGGTTCAGATTACACCCCATTCCTTCAACATCTGGGCATTGCTTCACTAAACATCGGCTTCGGCGGCGAGAGCGGTGGCGGTTCGTACCATTCAGTTTACGACTCATTCGACCACTACACCCGATTCGGTGATACAGATTTTGCGTATGGGATCGCGTTAGCAAAAGTCTGCGGCAGGGCAACCTTGCGTCTTGCTGATTCTGACACCGTACCGTTCGAGTTTTCTAATTTTGCGGAGACCGTGGGTCAGTATGCGAGCGAAGTAACCCGCCTGATCGACTCTTTGCGAGATGAGACCAAGGCTAGCAATTACGCTATCACGAATAACCTGTGGACGGCTGTTCAAAATCCGAAGGACAAGTTGGTCACGCCAAAAGCGAAGGACGCCGTGCCATTTGTAAATTTCGCACCGCTTCAGAACGCCCTGCTCAAACTGCAGACAAGCGCGGCAAACTATAAACAGGCGTCCGCCGGCCAGCCTCCTGTCGCCGCACGTCAGGCCGAACTTGATCAGATCCTATTCAAGACGGAACGATCCCTGACTCGTGCGGACGGCCTACCTCGACGTGACTGGTTTCGGCACCAGATCTACGCCCCCGGATTCTACACCGGCTACGGCGTAAAAACTCTGCCCGGGATGCGCGAGGCTATCGAGCAGCGCAACTGGAAAGAGGCCGAGGAGCAGATCGGCATAGCGGCCGCGACGATTGAAAGATTTGCGGCAGAGATCGATCGTGCGTCGAAATTGTATCCGTAATTGTAAATTGCAAATTGAACAATGAAGGAGCCGTTTTTCACCTATGTACAATAGGCCAATTTACAACTAACAATTCCAGGAGAAACTATAAGTGATAACCCGATCGTTACAAAATCATTTGCCTTTGCATTAAGGATAGTCAAACGGTGTCGGCATCTTGCGGAAGATCATAAGGAGTTTGCTCTAAGCCGCGAGCTTTTGTCGGCGGGGACGAATGTCGGGAAGTTTGTGAAGGCAGCGGTCAGCGGGGAATCACGTGATAGTTTTGTTCTTCATATGAGCAAAGGTTTGCAGAGAGCGGACGAGTCCGAATATTGGCTGCAACTGATCTATTTTGCGGACTTGATCAACGCCAGGGAATTCGAATCGATCGAGTCCGACCGAAAGGAACTCGCAAGGATGCTAACGAATATCGTAAAATGTTCAAAAGGAAGTCAATTGTAAATTGTCCATTGAAGAATTGTTAATTGGTTAAAGGAGGGCCTTTGTCCCCAATTAACAATGGGAAAATTTACAATTCACAATTGATGAATGACCGAAATTCTTAAGATCTTCGATGAAAGCGTGGTTCGCATGATCACGCTTAACCGGCCTGAGAAGCGGAAT